>DATKFO010000225.1:0-2407 GCA_035544355.1 Thermoanaerobaculia bacterium | reverse complement strand
GCGCCAAGGCGCTCTCCCGATGCCGACTTGACAGATGATGGCCTTCTCATGGAAGTGCGGTGGCAAAAGCCACCGCTTTCTGATCCGGATACAAAAGCGGTGGCTCTGCCACCGCACTCCTAAACGTATAATCGCGCCGCTTTGCGACCGCTCAAAGTCTTCTCCGGCCGCTCTCACCCCGCGCTCGGTACGGAAATCTGTCAGCACCTCGGCGTCGAGCCGGGCCGCGTCACGCTGTACAGCTTTTCCGATGGGGAGAGCTATGTGCAGATCGACGAGAACGTGCGCGGCGCGGATGTGTTCGTCATCCAGCCGACGTGCCCGCCCGGCGTCAACGACGGGCTCGTCGAATTGCTGATCATGATGGACGCGCTCAAGCGTTCGTCCGCGCAGCGCATCACCGCGGTGCTGCCGTATTACGGTTATGCGCGGCAGGATCGCAAAGACAAGCCGCGCGTGCCGATCACCGCAAAGCTCGCTGCCGATCTCATTAGCACCGCGGGCGCCGATCGTGTGCTCACGCTCGATCTGCATGCCGCGCAGATCCAGGGATTCTTCAACATCCCCGTCGATCACCTTTTCGCGACGCCGGTAATCGTCGGACATCTGCAGACGCTGCCGCTCGAAGATCTCACGATCGTTTCTCCCGACGCAGGCGGCGTCGAGCGCGCACGCGCCTACGCAAAACGCCTCGGCGCATCGCTCGCGATCATCGACAAGCGCCGCGTCGCGAAGAATCAGACGCAGGTGATGAACATCATCGGCGACGTGCGCGACCGCAACGTTTTCATCGTCGACGACATCATCGACACCGCCGGCACGCTCATCCATTCGGTCGAAGCGCTCGAGAAAGAAGGAGCGCGCTCCATCTCCGCGAGCTGCACGCACGCGGTGCTTTCGGGCAAGGCCGTCGAGCGCATCAACAACTCCGCGCTGACGCACGTCATCGCCACGAACAGCATCCCGACTGCGGACAAAGAGCTCGAGTGCTCGCGTCTGAAGACGCTGTCGGTTGGCCCGCTGCTCGCCGAAGCGATCATGCGGATTCACAACGAGGACTCCGTCAGCTCGTTGTTCGAGGTCCCGGATCGGGAATAACTGCGTCTTTTCAGCTCTTTAGCAGCATTCGTCGGAATTTCTAGAAGGAGTCGCCACCATGGCTGAAGTCACATTGGAAGTATCACGCCGCGAGGGCACCGGAAAAACGGTGACCGGCAAACTGCGTCGGGAAGGAAAAGTCCCGGCGGTTGTCTACGGCGGACACAAGGAGCCGGTGGCGATCACGGTCGACCGCAAGGCGATCTCGGAGCTGATCGCGAAGAGCGATCACGGCGTCCGCTCGATCTTCCTGCTGAAGATGGCGGGAACGGAGCAGCAGCGCCACGCGATGATCAAGGACATCCAGATCGATCCGATCTCGCGCAAGATGACGCACGTCGATTTCGTGCGCGTCGTGATGGACGAGAAGGTGCGCGTCACGATTCCGGTCCACGTGAAGGGAACGGCGATCGGTGTGAAGGAGGGCGGACTGCTCGACTTCCAGGTGCGCGATCTTCACGTCGAGTGTCTCCCGGGCCAGATCCCCGATGCGATCGACATCGACGTCAGCTCGCTCGGCGGACACGAGTACTACCGCATCTCGGACCTCAAGCTGCCCGAGGGTGTGCGCGTGCTCGATGACCCGGAGCGCGTCGTCGTCGGTGTGACGCACCAGAAGGCGGAAGTCCTGCCCGAGACTGTGGCTGCCGAAGCGGGCGTGACGCCTGCCGAGCCGGAAGTCATCAAGAAGGGGAAGGTGGAAGAGGAGTAGTTCTGCGATCCCTTCTTCCGATTCTCCTGATCTCTGCGATGCTCGCCGCGTGTGCGCGACGCGAGCAGCCGGCCGGCACGACGACCGCGGCCGGCGCGAAGCCGTCGACCACGACGGCCGTCGAGAAGCCTGCGACGGTCGGCACCGACGTCGGCTCGCAGTTTCCCGACTACACGGCGACGCGTCTCGACGGGTCGGCATTCGACATCAAAGACGAGCGCAACAGCGTCGTGCTCGTGAACGTGTGGGCGACGTGGTGCGGACCGTGCCGCGTCGAGATCCCCGAGCTGCAGCAGCTCCACGATCGCTACGCATCGCGCGGCTTCAAAGTGATCGGCGTCAGCGTCGATAACAGCGGCGCGGAAATCGTGAAGCCGTTCACCGAGATGGCGAAGATGACGTACCCGATCGTCGTCGATCCCGACGAGAAGATCACCGGCGTGCTCAACATCTCCGTCCTGCCGACGACCGTCCTCCTCGACCGCAAGGGCCGCATCCTCTGGAAGAAATTCGGCGCGATCGAGAAGAACAACGCGGAATTGAAGCAGGCGATCGAAAAGGCGTTGTAGGGGCGGCTTGCAGCCGCCCGCACTCCCG
>DATKFO010000224.1:0-3784 GCA_035544355.1 Thermoanaerobaculia bacterium | reverse complement strand
ATCGCAGGCGTCGAACCGATCGAAGCCACCAAGCGCGGCATCGACCGCATCGTCAACGCCGGCGCGTTCCCAACGGTGTGCATCTTCCGCCCGACCATCGACAGCGAAATGGAAGACACCGCCCCACCCAACCCCGAAGCCATGCGCAACGTCTTCGCGTACCTGCACGAAACCTGTCGCCGCGCAGGACTCCCCGTCGGCATCCTCCCGATCGAAGTGTCGCTGGTCGTGCAACCCGAAGAAACCGCCGCCCTCGTCGATCCAACGTTCGCCGACCACGCGTACTCGCTCAAGAACTGGACGCTGCGGCAACTGGCGAAGCCGTACGTCGCGTGGAAAAAGCGGGCGGGGATGCGGGACGTGGCTGGGGACGCGGCGTTGTGGTGAACTATGGGCCGCCTAAGAGGCGGCTCTACGTCGTCTAACGACGTAGGACAAGCTCTCAAGCTTGTCCGTTTTTCTGCAAACTGGTGATGCAACAACACACGAAGGTGAAGATCCCGACATTCGGCCGCGGCGGGCTGCAACCCGGCGTCGACCTCGACGACAGCGCTGCGCTGCTCGAGCGCATGGAGAAGGATCGCGATTCTCGTTTGCGTGAACGCGTTGATCGACGCACGAAGCAGTGATGCCTCTCAAACACCGATCGCTTCGAACGCCACATCCACTTGCTGCGGATCGCTGGCGACGAAGTGCAGTTTCTCGAAACCGATCACGCGACCATCGGCGTTCTTGATCAGCACAACCTCATCCCCAGTCTCCTCCGAGACTGCTTCCTGATGCGGGTCGTCGAACCACACCGTGAGCGTTTGTCCTTCGCGGTCGTAGAAAACTCTCACTTGGTCCATATGCGTGTCCCTTCTTTGATGGCGTCGGTGGGATACGCCGTAATCAAGAAAGCATCGTGTTCATCAACTCGTTTGACGACCGCACAAATCCAACGGCCCGGCCGTTCGATTGTATAGAACAGAAACACATCGGCATCTGAATTACTCCGGCGAATTTCGTCCGGATCTGCGAGCGTACGCCGAGCATCAAGCTCACGCTCGTTCATGGCTGGGTGCTTGGTCGTGATGATGAGTTGCCAACGGGCGACCGGCACTCTTACGCGAAAGCCGAGACGTGTTTCGACTTCGAACAGCGACTCAGGCGTGCTCACTGCGCTGTTCTACCACGGCTTGCGATCCAGCTATGACAAGGCTATGACACGCCCGGTGTGACACGTGACACGCGGCCGCGTGCGCGCGGTCATGAGGTGGCGAACCGCGCGCGCGTAGCCTCACGTTCGAGGAGGTGCATCATGTGTCTCGGCGTGCCCGGCCAGGTCGTCGGCCTCGAGGGAAAGACGGCCCGCGTCGATTTCTGGGGAATCCACAAACGCGTTCGTCTCGACAACGTCACGGAGCCCGTCCTCGTCGGCGACTACATCATCGATCACGGCGGCTATGCCGTGCGACGCATCCCGCCGCAGGATGTGCCCGACACGCTCGCGCTCTACGAAGTGCTGCTCAGCGAAGCGGGCGAGGATCCGATCGCGCGCGATCTCGCATTGGAGCTGGAAGAAGCGCTGGTTTGACGAGGTCGCGCGATGGACGATTTTCTTCCTCTCCGCGTCTCCGTCCTCGGGCCATTCGGCGATGAAGCTCTGCGCGGCGATCCGAATCGCGGCGTGATTTTTCAGCTCGTCGATTCCGCGCCCGATCTCGTGATCCTCGCGGGCGCGCACGACGTGCCGCGCGTTCCGTGTCGCGTGATCGCGCTACACGAATCGACGCGCAATGAGATCTTCGCGGGCGAGTCGGAGACGCGCAACGCGGTCCACATCGTGAACGACGACGGCACGCGCGGACCGCTGCTGCTCAGCGGCGCGCCATTCCCGATCGCGCCGCTCGCGCACGACGCGCGCGAATGGGGCGACGTCGAAATGCTCGAAGCGTACGCCGCGCTGCATCGCCGCTGGATGATTCGCAGCGAATGGGGACGCCTGATGTCACGCGCGGCATTCCGCGATCGTGTCCTTTCATAGGGTGAAGGCAGTTGCAGAGTGACAGAGTTGCAGAGTTGCAGAGTCGCAGAGTTGCAGAGTCGCAGAGGGGAACCGTCATGGCCCCTCTGCAACTCTGTCACTCTGCAACTCTGGAACTCTGCTCCCCCACGCAAGAACAAAACTCCCCACCCCGCGGCCGGCACACCCGCGACGAATGATGCAGTGCGCGCGCATGGCTGCATCGCTCGCAATACTCCTTGCCCGCGAAGCCGGCGCAGACGCACGGGTAGTCCTCCGACGGGTAATGCGTCACGTGCTGGCAGGTGCTCACGACTTCGTGCTCGTCGCTTCCGTGCGGACAACAGGTGCTCATCGCCCTCAAGTATGCGCCGTGCCGCGCGGCGTATCGTGAGCGCTGTCACAAGCTCACGTGTGCATGGTCATCGGGCGATTTCGGGGGTCGTGATTCCATGCAAGGACTATGAATCTTGAGCCGCTGTCCCGGTCCGAACGCGCGCGCGTGGTGATGTGGGAATTGACGCGCGCCTGCCGTCTGTCCTGCGCACATTGCCCGATCGGCTCGCAGCCGAAGCGCAGCCCGCTCGAGCTGTCGACCTACGAGGCGTACAAGACGATCGACCAGATCGTGTCGCTGAATCCGGATGAAGTGATCATCACCGGCGGCGATCCGCTGGAGCGCGCCGACATCTACCAGCTCATCGACTACGCGCGGCGCCGCGGACTCCAACCGAATCTCACGCTGAGCGCCACTCCGTCGCTCACCGGCGCCGCGATCGGCAAGCTGAAACGCCACGGCCTCGAGCGGCTCGTCATCAGCCTCGACTCCTCCGCGCCCGAGCATCACGACGCCGGCCGCGGACGCATCGGACAATTCGCGTCGACGCTGCTCGCGATTCGCTGGGCGCGCACCGCGGAGCTGCCCGTCGAGATCAACACGCTCATCTCGCGCCGCAACGTCCATGACCTCGACACCACCGCCGAGCTCCTCGGCGACGTCGACGTCGCGCGCTGGAACATCTTCTTCCTCGTGCCTGTCGGCAATTCGAAGCGCATCGAGATGCTCACCGCCGACGAAGTCGAAGACGTCTTCGCGAAACTGTTCGAGCTCTCCGGCAAAGTACCGTTCCCGATCCGCACGTTCGAGGCGCCGCACTACCGCCGCTATGTGTTGCAGCGCGCCGTCGAAGCGCGCCAGCGCTCGCTCGAGCAACTCTTCGATCCGAACGCGACCGGCGTGAGCATCGGCGACGACACGGGGTCGAGCGCCGTCGCGGTCAACAATCTCTTCTACATCTCGCACACCGGCGAAGTGAGCGTGAGCCCGTTCCTGCCGCTCACGTCGGGCAACGTGCGCTATCAGCCGATCGCAACGTTGTATCGCTACGGCGAGTTGTTCAACGCCGTGCGCGATGAAGTGAATCTCAAAGGCAAATGCGGACGATGCGAATTTCGCACGGTCTGCGGAGGATCGCGGGCGCGCGCGTTCGCGATGACCGGCGACCTCTTCGCCGCCGATCCGCTCTGCGCGCATCAACCCGGAACGTTCCTCCCACTCGCATCGACCGCGGGAGGCAGTGCATGAGCGATCCCTTCGACCCGCGCATCGACCCCTGGCTCATCGACGAATCGGATTTCTACGAGATCGACGATGCGAAAGCGCAGAAGGAGTTTCTGCTGCGCTACGCCGTGCTCGCCCCCTCGGGGCACAACACGCAGCCATGGTCGTTTTCGCTCGTGCGTTCGCCGAAGCCGCCGCAATTGCTCCTGCGCTTCGGC
>DATKFO010000223.1:0-3066 GCA_035544355.1 Thermoanaerobaculia bacterium | reverse complement strand
TGCGATCGTGCCTTCAACATCCGCTTCCGGCCGGCGGCGCCGTTCGATCCCGCGGACGAACGCGTCGAGTCGGGACATCCCATCGAGCTTCTCGGAGTGTCCAAGCTTCGCAAGATCGATCGCGCGTCGCAAGACTGCGATTGACTCGTCGTAGACGCGCAGCGGAACCGGAAACGGATGCCCATCCTTCCCGCCATGCGCGAACGCGAAGCGCGCTGGATCGTCAAACCGTGTGGGCGTGCCGTGCACGACTTCGGCAACGAGGGCGAGCGACTGCAGCGTACGAGGCCCGAGCTGCTCGAGCAGCAGGAACGACGCGAAGTCACGCAAGTCCCGTTCGTGGGCCAGCGCGAGGACGGCGCCGAGACGCTTCTCATTCACGTCAGACGCTCGCACGTCGTGTCGCACGGGCATCTCGAGTCGCCGAACCTCCGCCAGCGTGCGTGAGGGATCCTCGCGTGCGAGCGCCAGCAGCGCATCCTGCGCAGGTCGCGCCTGTCGATCGACGAGGTTCATGATCGTACCGGCGTGCTCACCGACGATTGCGGTGTGAGGATCGGCGGTGAAGTCGCGGACGGTCTCCGAGTGCCAGTGATAGCGGCGCGCGGTGCGCGTTGCCTCGTTCATGCCCTGCTGGACGACCGCCCACTCGCCATCTGACGTCAGCACGAACGAGTGCAGGTAGATTTGAAAGCCGTCTGCGACCGCGTTGTTGTCGATGCGCGCTGTCAGGCGGCTGATGCGAACCAGCGCGTCGCCGTCGAGGGCCGTCGTACGCGCGGCGATGTCACGCAGTTCCGCGGGTGTATTGCGCGACTGCTTGCCGCGGCCACCGCAGATGTACACGCCGAGTTCGTGCGCCCTGGGGTTGAGTCCCTTCTTCAACGCCCCCATCACCGACGTCGTGATGCCGGAGGAGTGCCAGTCCATCCCCATCACCGATCCCAGTGCCTGAAACCAGAAAGGATCGCTCAGTCGAGAGAGCAGCGCGGGTCGATCGTAGTGATAGAGCACGCTCTCCACGATCGCGGTGCCGAGCATAACCATTCGCGTCGCAAGCCAGGGCGGCACGCGGCCGCCGTGCAATGGCAGATCGGCGACACCGGAACGCTTCACGGCTCGATCGTATCGCGCCGCGGGAAGTTTTCTTGACTTGAGGTTCGCGATGCCGCACTTTGCGCGTCATGGCGAAGACCAAACGTACGCGCGCAAGATCAAGATCAAGGGCGACCTCATCCGTACAGAGCGGAACTCCCACGACACCTCCTGTCATTCGATCGCAGGGATCCGCTCGCGGGTCGGCACAGACACGCGTCCTCGATGCGCGGCCTGACACGCTCGACTTTCGCGATCGGATGTTCGAACCGACGCTCATCGAGGTGCAGACGGAGTGGCCGCTCGACGAGTATCGCAAGATGAGAGTGCCGATCCTTGATCAGGGCACGGAAGGCGCCTGCACCGGCTTTGGTCTCGCGACGGTTGTGCACTACCTGCTGCGCACGCGCAATGTGATTCGCGACGACGACGAAATCAGCCCGCGGATGCTCTACAACATGGCCCGCCGCTACGACGAGTGGCCGGGAGAGAAATACAGCGGCTCCAGCGCGCGCGGCGCGATGAAAGGCTGGCACAAGCACGGCGTCTGCTCGCGCAGTTACTGGATCTACGACCGCAAGCTCGAAAAGCAGGACGGCAAGCTCTTCGCGAAGCGTTACGAGGACGCATTGCGCCGGCCGCTGGGCGCGTACTTCCGCGTCAATCACAAGGATCTCATCGCGATGCACGCCGCGATCACCGAGGTTGGCATTCTCTACGCGACGTCGCAGGTCCACGAGGGGTGGCAGAACGTGGGCACGGACGGCATCATCGAGTGGACGCCCGAGTCTCAGATCATCGGGGGCCACGCGTTCGCGATCGTGGCCTACGACCAGAAAGGCTTCTGGATTCAAAACTCGTGGGCCGACGACTGGGGTAAGGACGGATACGCGCAGATCTCGTACGACGACTGGCTGGCGAACGGCAGTGACATCTGGGTGGCGCGCCTCGGCGCGCCGGTGGTCCTGCGCTCGCGCGAGTCGGTGTCTCGCAGCGTGGGCGTGGCATCGCAAGGCTCGCGCAGTTACGTGTTCTGCGATCTTCGCCCGCACATCATCAGCCTGGGGAACAACGGCCGGCTCAAGACGGACGGCACGTACGGCACATCCGAAGACGACGTGAAGGAGATCTTCTCGCAGCTCTCGGATCGGGTCGCGGCCAACGGATCGACCATCAAGCACCTGTTGCTCTACGCGCACGGCGGGCTCACGGCGGAGGACTCCGCGATTCAGAAGGTCGCCGATCTGCGCCCGACGTTGCTCGATGCCGGTGTCTATCCGATCGCGTTCATCTGGAGAACGGATCTCTGGACCACTATTCGCAACATCCTGCAGGACGCAGTCGCCCGTCGCCGGCCTGAAGGCTTCCTCGACAACGCGAAGGACTTCATGCTCGATCGCCTGGACGATGGCCTCGAACCGATCGCGAGAGCAGCGGGCGGCCATCGCGTGTGGGCGGAGATGCAGCAGAACGCAGCCCTCGCCAGTCAGAAGAACGGCGGCCTGCTGGTGGCGTTGAACGAGGTGAAGAAACTCCTCGCAAAACACCCGAAGCTGCAGGTGCACCTGGTGGGACACAGCGCCGGTTCGATCATCCTTGGTGGGCTCGCGGGCGCCAATCAGGCCGCCGGCGGGAAGCCCGTGCAGTTTTCGACCTGCACGATGTGGGCGCCTGCCTGCACGATGGACTTCTATCGAGAGAACTATCTACCGGCCATTCGTGGCGGTACGATCAAGCAGTTCGCGATCTTCACGCTCACCGATCGCGCAGAGCAGGACGACGACTGCGCGAACATCTACCACAAGTCGCTCCTGTATCTCGTGTCACACGCTTTCGAGAAGGAGCTCCGCAAACCGTGGTTCCGCGATGCTGACGGTGAGCCGCTGCTGGGCATGGAGAGGTTCGTGCGGATGCTGCCCGACCGTGAGCGCCCGAAGGAGTGGGTGCTCTCGCCAAACGCCGTCCCCGAGG
>DATKFO010000222.1:0-4117 GCA_035544355.1 Thermoanaerobaculia bacterium | reverse complement strand
TGATCGATCGCGCACGTTCCTGAATCGAAGAGGTACTTGCCGGAGAGATCGTCGCAGAGGCTGTGCGGCTTGCGTCCGAACGCCGCGCAACCCACGAGCAATGCAGCGGAGAGCGCGGCGACTGCGATCATTTTCACGATGGCGAAAGTTTACGCTAGGCGCTCGTGGGCGGCGCGTTGCAAAGCGATGGCGATCTGTTCTTCGAGAAAATCGCCGAACGCGATTCCGGCAGCTTGCAGTTCCTGCGGTACGAGCGAGCTCTTCGTGAGTCCCGGCAGCGTGTTGGTCTCGAGGAAGTACATGCCGTCGTCGCACGCGACGACGTCCGTGCGCGAGCATCCCGAACATCCGAGCGCGACGTGCGCGGCAACTGCGGCGGACTGTGCGTCGCGCGTCATCGCGTCGCTGATGTTCGCGGGACAGACTTCGTGCGAGCCGCGTCCGAGATATTTGCCTTCGTAGTCGAACGTGAGGCCGGCGTCCATTTCGACTTCGAGCACCGGCAGCGCGAACGGGCCGCTCGGCCGATCGATGACGCCGACGGTGAGCTCGCGTCCGTGGAGGAATTGCTCGACGAGATACGGCCGCGGCGGATCGAAGTCGATCACGTGATCGACGAAGAACAGTCCGCGACTCGATCCGCCTTCGAGCGGTTTGAGCACGAGGCGCGCGTGGCGCGTGAGCATGTCGGTGAGCGCGTCGCGAACTTCATCCGCGGTGCGCACGACGCGCGATTCCGCGACGCGCACACGATCGCGCACGGCGTCTTTCGCGCGCTGTTTGTCGAATGCGACCGCGCTCGTCGCAGCGCTCGATCCGGTGAACGGAAGTCCGCGCGCCTCGAACATCGCCTGCACGATGCCGTTCTCGCCGGCGCCGCCGTGGTATCCGAGGATGAAGACGGGGTTGTCGACGGGGAGCGTGTCGAGTGCCTGCTCGAGATTCGGCCAGATCGCGGGACGCGAAGGAACGAAATCGATCTCGAACGGGCGCTGATGCGCGAGGAGCTCGGAGGGCGCGACGTCGTGGATCGCGCCGGTGGGTGATTCGAACCAACACAGCGGCCGTCCGAGTGCACCGACCATATTTTGTGCACTCGCGACGGAGACGTGCCGCTCATCGGAGCTGCCGCCGAAGAGAACGATGATGGTGTTCATGGTGATCAGTGATCGGTGATCGAGGCGGGTCGCGGTGATCGATCACCTCCGCGATCACCGATCACCGACCACGTTCCTCAATACTTCTGCCCGCACTCCGGACAGAACTTCGGCGATCCCTCCGCTTCGTGTCCGCAGTCGTTGCACTTCTTCTTCGTGGAGAGCGGCTCGCCGCATTCCATGCAGAACTTGCCGCCCGACGTTTTCGCGCCGCACTTCGGGCAGACCGCACCGGTGACTTTGCCGACGTCTTTCGTCTTCAGCCAGTCGACGGTCCGTGCTTTTTCGTGCACCTGCTCGCGCGCAGCATCGGCCTGCGCCGCCGCCATCTCTTCATCGAGATCGGGCGCGCACGATTCGCAGAGTCCCGCTTTCTTGTTCCAGCAGATCGGCTCGCAGACCCAGTTGCCGCAGCGCGTGCATTGCTTGAACGTCGGCGCGATCTCGGCGACCGCATCCTTCAGCGCGGCGTCGTGCGCCGGACCGCCGACCGCGCGCTGCACTTCGTAAGCTCCGTCCGCGACGCGGCCGAAGACGCCGCCGAGGAGTCCGCCGGCGACGCGTGCCGCCGAGCCGAGCATTCCGATCTTCGAGGTCTGGAACGACGACATGTAGCCGTTCTGGCATTTCTCGCAGTAGAACTTGAACTGATAGCCGCGGTCCGTGGACAGATCTTCGTAGTTGCCCGTAAAGGGTATCGATGGCATGTGGTTTCCTCTGAGTTTTGGGTTGCGACTGCGCAACCGCAATTATGACGCAACGTATTCGCACGAATCTCGCAACCGCCGCGCTGTTCCTCGCGCTGAGCATCGCCATGACGTGGCCCCTCGGTCGCTGTCTCAGCAGCGCGGTCTCCGATCCCGGCGATCCGTACATCAACATCTGGATCCTCGATTGGGATTTTTGGGCGACGCTGCATCAGCCGCTGTCGCTGTTTCACGCAAACATCTTTCATCCCGCGAAATACGCGCTTGCATCGAGCGAGAACCTATATGACGTCGCGCTGTTGTTGATGCCGTTCCGCGTACTCGGCGTTGGGCCGGTCGCCGCTCACAACATCGCCGTCATCCTCGGCTTCGCGTTCTCGGGATTTGCTGCGTACCTCCTCGGGCGAATGCTCACGGGATCGTGGCTCGCGGGATTCGCAGCCGGTGTGTTCTACGCGTTCTTGCCGTTCCGCTTCGTGCACTTCTCGCACGTGCAGCACATTTGGGGCGGATGGCTGGCGCTCATGCTCGCAGCGCTGCTCTGGTACGTGGGACCGGCTTCAGCCGGTCCGGGACGGGCTGAAGCCCGTCCTACATGGAAACGTGCGTCCGGTTTCGGGTTTGTGTTTTTGATGAACGGCCTCACGAATATCCATTGGTTCTTGTTCGGATCGTTCGCGATCGCGCTGACGATCGTGTTGCTCACGATTCGCGGCGAGCGGCGATGGCTGCGGCTTTTCATCACCACGAGCATCGCCCTCGCGCTGCTCACGCCGTTTCTCTATCCGTATTGGGCAGCAGCGAAGCTCTATCACGCGGAGCGAACGTGGGCGGAGACGCTTCAATACTCCGCGACCTTTCGCGATTGGCTCTTCGCGAACGCGGAGCCGGAGCGGTGCCTGTTTCCCGGCGTCATCGCGTTGATCGTGGCGGTGCTCGTGATGTGGAAGCGCGACACTTGTCGCCGCGAGAGCTTCAGCATCGCCATTCTCTGGATCGTGATCGGCTTTATGGGCTCGCTTGGCTTGAATGCGTTCTTTCACTCCGCGCTGTTCAACGTCGTTCCCGGATTTCGCGCTGTTCGTGCTCCGGCGCGGTGGGCGATGATCGCGTACGTCGGCATCGCGATTCTCATCGCACTTGCGACGGCGGCGCTGACGCGCTGGCGAGTGTGGACCGGAGCGCTTATCGCGACCGCGCTGCTCGTCGAGTTGTGGCAGGCACCCATCCGTTTGTACTCCATCACGGATCAGCAGCGCGAAGTCGACGCATGGCTGGCCACGACGCCGATCGAAGGCGCGATGATCGAATTGCCGATTGACTCCAGGAGCAGTGAGTCCGAGGCGATGTTCTACGCGACCGCGCATCACCGACGGATCGTGAACGGACTGTCGGGATTCAATCTGCCGCAACACAAGAAAATCGTGGCGCTTGCGCATCAAACGCAGATTCCCGATGCGTTCGTCGACGAGCTCGCACGCGCCGGCGTCGAATTCGTCGTCGTGCATGCCGACGCAATCGACGCGCGCGAATGGCTGCGTCGTGAGCTCGATCGCGGGCGCTTGCACTTCCTGCGGCGCTTCAACGGCGGGCTCTCCGGCGACTGGCTGTTCTCGCTGCACGATCTGAGCATCAAGCCGATCGACGACGTCGATCCGTTCCTGCGCGGCGAGGTCACGTACAGCTCGACGACGATCGGCGTGCTCGACAATCCATCGCCCGGCGAAATCCTCGGCAAGCGTCCCTTCTTTTCGGGATGGGCGCTCGCGCCCGACGGCATCCGCTCGGTCGAATTCCGCTTCAACAACGGTGGCATCCGCAAGAAGGCGATCCTCATCGCAGAGCCGTCGCTGCTCGAGAAGTTCCCCGGTTATCCGAACGTTCCGCGCCCGCGCTTCGTCGCGAGCTTCGACAAGCGCCCGCGCGGCGTGCGCAAATTCACAGATGTGCAAGTGGCGATAACGGACGGAGGAGGAAAGGTGACGTTGTTGCCGGATCGATGGATTGTTTGGCCGTGAGCGGCTACCATCCGCGCCGAAAAAAGGGGAGGAACCAACCATGCGGAAAGTAGTCATCAGCGGATTGATCGCGCTCGTTGCGACGGCCGCGCTCGCTCAGGTCAAGACGCCGCGCCCGAGCCCGAAGCAGTCCGTCACGCAGACGGTCGGCGTCACCGACATCACCATCACGTATAGCCGTCCCGGCGTGAAGGGGCGCGCGATCTGGGGCGCGCTCGTTCCATACGACAAGGTC
>DATKFO010000221.1:0-2245 GCA_035544355.1 Thermoanaerobaculia bacterium | reverse complement strand
CATGCCCGATCCTCGCTATGAAGAATCCGCGGTCGCCGAGGCCGAGGAAAAAGTTCAGGAGCCGCCGCTCTTCAAGGTCCTGCTCCACAATGACGACTACACCACGATGGATTTTGTGGTCATGATTCTGGAATCCATTTTCAACATGCCCGAGGAACAAGCGGTGCAGGTCATGCTCAACGTCCACCTCAGCGGTGCCGGCGTCGCCGGCATCTACACCTTCGAGGTCGCCGAGATGAAAGTCGAGAAGACGACGTCGCTCGCGCGCGAGCACGAGTTTCCGCTCCTCTGCACGATGGAACGAGCCTGATGATGATCGCCCGCCAGTTGCAGCAGAGTTTCGAATTCGCGGTGAACGAAGCCGTTCGCCGCCATCACGAGTACGTCACGCTCGAGCACCTGCTCTTCGCGTTGCTGCATGACTCCGACGTCGCGAGCGTCATCGCTGCGTGCGGCGCCGACAGCGATCGCTTGAAGAAAGAGCTCGACGACTTCATGCAGAAAACGTTCGAGACGCTTCCCGACGATGGGAGCGTGCAGCCGGTGCTCACCGCGATGCTGCAGCGCGTCATTCAGTACGCACAGTTGCATGCGCAGAGCTCGGGGCAGAAGGAAGTCGACACCGGGCAGATGCTCGCCGCGATCTATCAGGCCGAGCGCTCGCACGCGGTCTATCTGCTGCGCAGCCACGGCGTGAACAAACTCGACGTGCTCAATTTCCTGTCGCACGGACTCGCGAAGGATGAAGCGCTGCCGACGCCGGGCTTCGTCGCGCCGGGCGATGACGAAGGCGCGCCTCCGCCGTCACGCGATCCGCTGAAGGACTACGCGGTGAATCTCGTCGAGCGCGCGAAGAAGGGCGAGATCGATCCGCTCATTGGACGCTCCGCGGAACTCGAGCGCACGATCCAGACCCTTTGCCGGCGGCGCAAAAACAATCCGCTGCTCGTCGGCGAGCCGGGCGTCGGCAAGACCGCGATCGCGGAAGGCCTCGCGCTCAAGATCTACAAGAACGAAACGCCCGCGGTGCTGAAAGACACCGAGGTGTGGTCGCTCGACATGGGCGCCGTGCTCGCCGGAACGAAATACCGCGGCGAATTCGAGCAGCGGCTCAAAGCCGTGATCAACGCGCTGATCGAGAAAAAGAACGCGATCTTGTTCATCGATGAGATCCACACGATCGTCGGCGCCGGCGCCGTGAGCGGCGGGACGATGGACGCGTCGAACATCCTCAAGCCCGCGGTCGCGTCAGGAAAACTGCGCTGCATCGGCTCGACGACGTACGCGGAGTACAAAGCCTCGTTCGAACGCGATCGCGCACTCGCGCGCCGCTTCCAGAAAATCGAGATCGGCGAACCGTCCGTCGCGGAGACGATCGAGATTCTCAGAGGGCTGAAGACCTACTACGAAGAGCATCACGGCGTCACCTTCACCGACGAAGCGATCACGCTCGCGGCGGAGCTCTCCGCGAAGTACGTGCACGAGCGGCATCTGCCGGACAAAGCGATCGATGTGCTCGATGAAGCGGGTGCGCGCGCGCGAATGCTGCGGCCCGAGAAATCTGCGGCCGATCCTCTGCCAACTGCCAACCGCCAACTGCCAACTGATGTCATCGACGTCCATGAAATCGAAACCGTCATCGCGCGCATGGCGAAGATTCCGCCGCGCACCGTCGCGGTCTCCGAAAAAGAACGCCTGCAGCATCTCGAAGGCGAGCTGCGCAAAGTCATCTACGGCCAGGATCACGCGATCCAACAAATCGTCAGCGCGATCAAGCTCGGCCGCTCCGGCCTCGGCAATCCCGAAAGGCCGATCGGATCGTTTCTCTTCTCCGGTCCGACCGGTGTCGGCAAAACCGAGCTTGCGAAACAGCTCGCGTCTTCGCTCGGCGTCGAGTTCATCCGCTTCGACATGAGCGAGTACATGGAGCCGCACACCGTGTCGCGTCTCATCGGCGCGCCGCCGGGATACGTCGGCTTCGATCAGGGCGGACTGCTCACCGACGCGATCGTGCGCACGCCGTACGCGGTGCTCGTGCTCGACGAGATCGAGAAAGCACATCCGAATCTCTTCTCGATCCTGCTGCAGGTGATGGATCACGCGACGCTCACCGACAACAACGGCAAGAAGGCCGACTTCCGCAACGTCGTTCTGATCATGACCACGAACGCCGGCGCGCGCGACATGAGCGACAGCTCGATGGGCTTCGGCAAGAGCGCGGGCGGCGGCGGTGGCGGACGGGGAC
>DATKFO010000220.1:0-7378 GCA_035544355.1 Thermoanaerobaculia bacterium | reverse complement strand
GCCGCAACGAGCTCGGGCAAACCTTGCGCGAGCTCACGACCGGCGGACGCACGTTGGTGCTCACCACGCACGACGACGACTTCGCGCGCGATTTCGCAACGCGCGTGATCATTCTCGCGGAGGGTGAGGTCGTGGAGGAAGGCGATCCGCGCGAAGTGCTCACGCGCCCGCAGCATCCCGCGACACGCAAGCTGTTGCAGATCGCACACGACGCGAACTGATTGTTCAAAACGTCCGCTGTCGTCTCGTGTGGCACAGACACTCTTGTCTGTGCGCCCCGCGTGGGATGAGCCGATGCACACTGGGCTCCGGCCTCCCGAGTGCGCACAGACAGGAGTGTCTGTGCCTGTCTGTGCCACATTTTGAGACGCTCTCCCGCAGTCGCCGCTCTTGTACAGCCATCGCGAAGAACTGTCGAAGAGCGGCGATTGCGATCGCCGCAGTCCATATATTCTTCCTCGCCATGCTCGCGCCGCTCGTCCTCGCCGCAACGCTCACGATCAACGACTACGCCACGATGCCGCAGCTTTCCGATCCGCATTTCTCGCCGGACGGGAAACAGATCGCGTACGTCGTCACGCGCGCTGATCTCGTGAAGAGCGCGTACGAAGGCGACGTCTGGCTGATCGGCGCCGATGGCAGCAGCGATCATCAACTCACGACGTCCACCGCGAACGACACGCATCCGCGTTGGTCGCCCGACGGCACGCGCGTCGCGTTTCTCTCCGATCGCGACGGCAAGACCGCGATTTGGAGCATCGCGATGAGTGGCGAGGCGACGAAGCTGACGAGCGAGCCCACGCCGATTCGCGATTTTGCGTGGTCGCCGGATGGGAAACGAATCGCGTTCACGCGACTCGATGCACAACCCGCCGACGACACGAACGAGCACGTCGTCGGTGCGAATCCGCGCTACGCACATCTCTACCTGCTCGAGCTCGAAAACAAAACATCGCGCGCGCTTACGAGCGGCAATTTCTCTGTCTGGACGTTCGACTGGTCGCCCGACGGCGCGACGATCGCGTTCGATCGCGCCACCGGCAACGGTCTCGATGACATGTACCGCACCGACATCTGGCGCGTCTCCGTGAACGACGGCACATTGTCGCCGCTCGTCGAGCGCATCGGCATCGATCATCAGCCGCACTACTCACCCGACGGAAAGTGGATCGCGTTCACGAGCAGCGGCGGCATCGATGGCTGGCTGTACGAGCACCAGATCAACGTCGTCTCCGCGGGCGGCGGCGCGCCGCGCGTGATTTCGTCCGCCTACGATCGCACGCCCGAATCGATCGAGTGGAGCGAGGACTCGCACACGATCTGGTTCGACGGTCCGTTCGATTCGACGTCACAACTCTTTCGCGTGAACGCCGACGACAGCGCATTCGCGAAGGTCACGAACCTCGATGGCGTCATCACCGATGCGGATGTGCACCACGGCGTCGCGGCGTACACCCGCCAGACGCTCACCGATCCGCCCGAGCTCTGGCTTGATGATCATCAACTCACGCACCACAACGACGAGTTGCGCACCCGCACGCTCGGCGAGACGCGTCTCATCCGCTGGAAGAATCCGAAAGACGGCATGACCATCGAAGGTCTGCTCACGCTGCCGGCCGGCTACACGAAAGGCACGCGCGTGCCGCTGCTCACGTTCGTGCACGGCGGCCCGGCCTCGCGATTCGATCAATCCTTCCTCGGCTACCTCGGGCACATCTACGCGCCGCAGGTGCTCGCCGCGAACGGCTTCGCCGTGCTGCGTCCGAATCCGCGCGGCACCGGCGGCTACGGCTCTCGCTTCCGCATCGCAAATCGCAACGACTGGGGCGGGATGGACTGGCTCGACATAAACGCCGGCATCGACGCCGTGATCGCGGATGGCATCGCCGATCCGCAACGCCTCGGCATCATGGGATGGAGCTACGGCGGCTTCATGGCCTCGTGGGCGATCGGCCACAGCGATCGCTTCCGCGCGTTCAGCGTCGGCGCGCCGGTCGTCGATCTCCTCACGTTTCACGGCACGACCGACATCCGCCAGTTCATCGCGCACTACTTCACGCCGTTCGATCTCGACCGGCTGCGCGAACGAAGCCCGATCTGGCACCTCAAGAAGCCAGCCGGACCCGTGCTGATCCAGCACGGCGAGGCCGACGAGCGCGTGCCCACGTCGCAGGGAATCATCCTCTTTCGCCTGCTCGAAGAGCTGGGCGCGGACGTGACGATGGTCACGTATCCGCGCACGCCGCACGTGCCGCGCGAGCCGAAGCTGCGCATGGACGTTGCGAGGAGGAATGTCGATTTTTTCACGCGAGCGCTCATACTGCATTGACGCCGGAGTGACGGAGGTCACGTTTGCGGGCATTGTGGATGTCCAAAGTGACGTTCGGCTTCGAGGTGAGAGATTGAGCGAGCATCTGACGAAGATGCAGATCCAGGACTACGTCAGCCGGAGTGCACCGGTCGACGAGATCCTTGCAGTCGCGCAGCATCTGAACGAATGCTGGGAATGCCGCGACCGCGCCGCCGCGCTCGTCGATCCCGGCGGTGATATTTCTCACACGCGACCCGCCTCCGGACCGATCACGCAACAGCCACGCCCGACCAAACGCGAGCTCGGCCCGTGGCTCATCGCGATGGCGTTGCTCGCCGCCGTCGTCACGATCGCGCTGATGCTCTGGACGCGGTGACGAAACTTTCCGTCGACGACTTCCGCCGCATCGCGCTCTCGTTTCCGGGCGTCGAGGAAGGCACGTCGTACGGAACGCTCGCATTTCGCTTCCGCAAGAAATTTCTCGCACGCCTGCGCGAAGACGGCGAAACGATCGCGCTGCGCATCGGCTTCGACGAGCGCGACATCCTCATGCAGATGGATCCCGCAACGTTCTTCATCACCGATCACTATCGCGGCTACCCCGCCGTGCTCGTGCGTCTCGGATCGGTGGGGGAAGAGCGCTTGCGCGACGTGCTCACGCAAGCGGTGAAATTTCGGGGGAAGAAGTGAGGTGGCACAGACACTCCTGTCTGTGCTGATCAGCCGCGCTGTTTCTTCGGGGCCGGAGTGCCGCGAAGGAGACCTGCAACAGTGAGATCTTCATCGATCTGCGGCCAGTGAATGTACTCGCCGTCTCCGATGATGCGGAAATCGCGGCGTTGTTCCTCCGTCGCCTGCTGAAGCCGCGGATACCACGAAAGCGGCACAATGATCGTGCGGCCGTCCGCGAGGTGAACGATCAACTCCGTCGCCGTCGTGGAGACCTCGGTCGCGTGCGGAATCGTTTCAGTTGCCGAAGTAGTCATGCCAAGCCTTGAGAAATTCTAAACGATGCTCCGTGACGAGCTTCTGAATCTTGCGAATCTGATGCTCGACGATTCTGCCGGTCGATGCCAGCTCTACAGGGTCCAACCAGAACTTCGCGACTCGACGTTCCAACTCAACATGCACGTGAGGCGGTTCGACTCCGTCGCTACTCGAGAAGAAAAAGCGGAACGATCCGATCGTGGTGATGGTCGGCACGCTTCGATTCTCTCACCGCAGATGCCGCAAGTAATCAACCCAGAACGCTGTGCATTCGCGCGACGTTGCTCACTCGCGCGGCGGTCGCGGTGGTGGGCTCATGCGGCGATGTTCCCAGCCCGCGGACACGGTTCCGGGATCGGTCTCGACCCACACGAGTGAGTCGCCGCCCGCTTGCACGAAGATGTCGTAGTGCGTGGTCTTGCCCGTCGCGTCGGTCGCGGTGAGTGAGCCGGTGCATTCGCCGCTCAGCGTGTATGTCGCTTTGTAGGTCGTGCGCTTGATGACGCCGTTCTCGCTGATCGTGATCGTGCCGCGCACTTTTCCGGCGCCGTCGAACACGTCGCGTCCCGCGACTGCGAACGGCACGCGCTCCTTCGCGTCCTTGCCTGCGATGAGGAAGCCGTCCTGCGCGAAGATGTAGTCGCCCTTCAGCGTTGCAGCGGAACATCCACTCGGTGGCGGTGGGGGCGGATTGCCCGCGGGCGCTTTCGCGGGCTGTGCGGACGCGGTCGTTGCGATGACGAGGAGAGTGAGCATCGCCAGTCGTTTCATGCGCCTATTATGGAGTGCGGCGGCCGCGCCGCCGCTTTGGGTAGCGTGTTCGGGTTGCGAGGTCGCGAGGTTGCGGGACCCAAATGTGGCACAGACACTCTTGTCTGTGCGCCCCGCGCGGGAGGAGCCGATGCACACTGGGCTCCGGGCTCCCGAGTGCGCACAGACAGGAGTGTCTGTGCCACATTTGAGCCGCACTCCACATCACCTTCGCACGAAAAGCGTCACGGTCATGACCAGTCCGATGGCGATGACGGCGCCGCGTACGAATTTGCGGCCGAGGCGGTGGGCGAGGCGGGTGCCGGCGTAGCCGCCGGCGATGGAGCCGGCGGCCATCACGAACGCGTCGGACCAGATCACGGCGTGCGAGAAGACGAAGTAGATCGCGGCGATGCCGTTGATGCAGAGGCCGAGGAGGTTTTTCAGGCCGTTCATCTGATGCATGTCGGTGAGGCCGATCAGGCCGAGCGCGGCGAGCATGAGGATGCCTTGGCCCGCGCCGAAGTAGCCGCCGTACAAGCCGACGATGAATTGAAAGATGAAGACGAACGTGATCCATGGCCACGCCGTCTCTTCGTGCGCTTTCGCGACGATGCCGAGGCGGCGGGTGAT
The DNA here is from genome assembly GCA_035544355.1 of Thermoanaerobaculia bacterium. Taxonomy (GTDB): domain Bacteria; phylum Acidobacteriota; class Thermoanaerobaculia; order Gp7-AA8; family Gp7-AA8; genus DATKFO01. The sequence continues at coordinate 2,697 of DATKFO010000220.1, read as the reverse complement.
CATTTCCTGCGCGGCGAGGAGCAGCGTTGCGCCGAGGATGAGGAACGGCACGATGAGCTCGAACGTCTTCGTCGGCGTGCGCAGCAAGAGCCACGCGCCGAGCGCGCCGCCGGCGAACGACGGGATGACGAGCAGCAGCAGCCAGCGCCGCACGAGCGAGAGATCTTTGCGAAATCCGTAGACGCCGGCGAGTGACGCGGGCCAGATCGCGACGGTGTTCGTTGCATTCGCGATGATCGGATTGCGTCCGAGTGCGACGAGCGTGGGGAACGAGATGAACGTGCCGCCGCCGGCAATCGCGTTGAGCACGCCGGCCGCGAAGCCGGCGGCGAGGATGAAGAGGTGCGCGGTGCTCAAAACCGCCAACTCGCGGCGGCGCCGTAGACAAGCGGATGGATCGTCACTTGATCGGGGAGGACGACTCCGTTGCTGCGGCGGATGTCTGCGTTCGCTTCGATCGGCATGTAGGTGATGCCGAAGTCGAAGAAGATGCGCTCGCGCACGCGCCAGCGCACGCCGGCTTCGCCGACGGGCGCGATCTCGGAATCGAATTGCACGTCGATGTCGTCGGCGTTCTGATCGTCGAGATTGCCGAAGTGCACGTACGCCGCGCCGGCGCCGACGTACGGCGAGAGCCACGCGCGCGGCGCGAGGTGGTAGCGCATCGTGAGCGCTACCGGCTCGACGCCGAGCGTACCGAGGTCGATGTCGGCAGGTTGCAGGAACACGGCGGGCTGGAGGAAGCGTGCTTCGATGCGCGTCGACGTGCGCTCGGACCAGAATTTTTCCGCGAACGCGGCGAAGCCCTGACACGTGCCCAACTCGAGCGTGTTGCCGGCGCTTTTGGTCTCGTGATGGATCGTACCGATGTAGCGGCCACCCATTTCCAGTTGCGCGAACGTGGGAGTGGCGAGAGCGAGCATGATGAGCAGAAGGCACGCGTGATCGGTGATCTGTGATCGAGGAGGTCTCGCGTGGCCGCTTCGATCACCGATCACCGACCACCAGTCACGCTTCGTCATTTCAATCCCTCCGCGACGTACAAGTCGCTCAGCGTGCGCAGCGCGTCGTAGGCGTAGGCACTGCCGTCGCGCGTGATCAGGACCGGCGAGATTTTGTAGACGCCGGCGGGATCGGCGGGGGAGAACTCTTTCCAGAGCGTGCGCGTGCCGGTGGCGAGATCGACGCGTTGCACTTGCGCGGGGAGTGCGGTCGGGCGATAGACGTAGAGCGCCAAACCGTCGGGCGAGAATTGGATGGGGATCTCGCCTTTTTCGACGCCGTTCACGGGCGTCGCGGTGAGCGTGCCGTCGAGCGGATAGAGCACGATCGTTTCGCCGGCGTTCATGCCCGCGACGGATTTCTCGTCGGGCGATGCGGCGAATGCGCGGATGCCGGCGGTCCAGATTCCGTTCGGAGAGAGCGGCGTGGTTTTCTCGTCGAGTGTGTCGACGAGCGTCAGTTGCCCGCTCGCGTGGCCGACGACGACGCGCCGCGAATCGCTGAGCCACACCGCGCCTTGATCGAACGAGCCTTCGATTTTTAGTTCGCGTGCTTCGCCGGCACCGGTCGGAAGGATCGTGAGCTTCGAGCCGGCGTGGCCGAGAACCCATTTGCCGTCGGGACTGATCGCGTCGCCGAGGCCTTCGCCGATGCGGACTGGCGCTGGATCGTCGAGGCGGCGAAGGTACATCCCGCCTTTCGCGCCGCCGCCTTCGCGCGGCTCGTTGAAGAGAATCGTGCGGCCGTCGCTCGAGAGATCGGCGAGCGACGACCAGTCGAGCCAGGAGGAATCACGTTCGACGATGGCGCCGGGCGGTTGCCACATCAATGCCGCGCGCCAAACTCCATTCGTGAGCAGCGCGCGTCCCGCGGAAGAGATGTCGAACAACTTCATCGAGCCGGTGAGGCGGCTGATCATGCGCGACTCGCCGTCGAGCGTCACTGCATATAGCGCGGGCGGTGCGCTCGTCGCTGTGCCGGTGATCCAGATTTCTTTTCCGTCGGGCGACCACGCGATGCCGGTCGCGCCGCGCGCCCAGCCGCGTGCGATCGGCGATGGGCCGCTTTTCTCGATGACCTCGATGAAATTCTCGCCGCTGATCTGCTCGACGAACGCGACCTTCGTGCCGTCGGGCGAGACGCGCACGTCGCGCAACGAATGCGTTGTGTCATACAGCACGCTCCCGATCGGAAACTCGACGCGATGCTTGCCGCCGACGACGCGGATGACGGCGAGATTCGCGCCGTCGCGCGACCAGTCGGCGTTCAACACATCGCTCGCGACTTCGCGTGGCACGCCGCCCGCGAACGGGACGCGTGCGAGCGTGCCGAGCTGCGTGAAGCGATCGCGGCGCAGCAGGATTGCGAGCTCGGTCGATTTCGAGACCGCGAGGATTTCGGCGTCTGCGATGCCGAGCGTGCGCGGCTCAGGCGATTGCCGCGAAGCGATGAAAATCTCTGCGGGCTTACCGTCCCACGATGCGCTGTAGACGATCGAATCGCCGTCGGGCGTGAAGCGCGCGCCGCGCACTTCGCCGCGGCGAAAGGTCATGCGCTGAAACGAGACTTCGCCGGTCGCCGCCTTCATGCGATTCGCGAGCGTCCACGCGCCGAACGCGGCTCCGGCGATCGACACGATGTAGAGCAGCGCGAGCAGCAGCGTCGACGTGCGCCGCTTCGGCTTCGAGATCATCG
>DATKFO010000219.1:0-5727 GCA_035544355.1 Thermoanaerobaculia bacterium | reverse complement strand
CCTCCGCCCCCGGTGCCGAGGCTTTGCCGCGGCTGATGAAAGCGGCGGCTCTGCCGCCGCAGTCCATAGCTACGACCGGTAGTCCGCGTTCAAGCTGACGTAGTCGTGTCCGAGATCGCAGGACAGCACGACCGCGCGGGCGTTGCCGCTGCCGAGATCGACGCGGAGCGGGACGCGTTCTCGTGCGAAGACGCGGGCGGCGTCTTTCTCGCGATAGCTAGCGGGCTGGCCTTCGTGCACGAGCGTGACCGGACCCGCTGACAGCGAAACGCGCTTCACGGAGAAGCGCGCGCCGCTGCGGCCGACGGCGGCGAGGATGCGGCCCCAATTCGGATCGCCGCCGTGCAGCGCGGTTTTCACGAGCGGGGAGGTTGCGATCGCGTGCGCGGCGAGCTTCGCGTCCGCCTCGCTGCGCGCGCCGGTGATTTCGATTTCCATCACGCGCGTTGCACCTTCGCCGTCGCGCACGATGCGCCAGGCGAGCGTGCGGCAGACGGTGTCGAGCGCGCGTTGGAAATCGGCGAGATCGGCGTTGAGCGCGTTGCCGAGTTTTCCCGATGCCATCACGAGCACGGTGTCGTTCGTCGACGTGTCGCCGTCGACGGAGATCGCGTTGAAGCTTTGATCGACCGCGGATTTCAGCGCGCCCTGCAACGCGCTCGGCGCGACGTTCGCGTCGGTCATCACGAACGCGAGCATCGTGGCCATGTTCGGATGGATCATGCCCGCGCCTTTCGCGACGCCGACGATGCGTCCGCGTTTGCCGCCGAGCGTGAATGTCGCCTGCGCGACTTTCGGTCCGACGTCGGTGGTGAGGATCGCGTGCGACAGCGCGTCGCCGCCGGAAGGGGAGAGTCGCGCGATCGCGTCGGGGAGCGACTGCCGCACTTTCTGATCGGGAAGCACGACGCCGATCACGCCGGTCGATGCGAGAAAGACTTCGTCGCCGCTGCATTGCAGCAGTTCGGCTGCACGCGACCGCACGCGCTTCGCGGCGTTCATGCCTTCGACGCCGGTGACCGCGTTCGCGCAGCCGGCGTTGACGACGACGGCCTTCACGCGTCCGCCGCTTTTCTTCAGCGCGCTCTTCGAGAGCACGACGGGCGCGGCGAGAAATTTGTTTTTCGTGAACACGGCGGCTGCGTTCGCGCCGCCTTCGGCGACGATGAGGCCGAGGTCGGGGCGTTTCTTGCGGATGCCCGCGCGCACGCCGGAGGCGAGAAATCCCTTCGGCAGTTTCATGCGAGCGCCTCCAGCGCGGCGTGCGCCGCGGCCTTCACGCGATCGGGTGCGGTGCCGCCGAGTACGTTCTTCGTTGCGAGCACTTCTTCGACGCTGACGTCCGATTTTTCGTGCAGCGTCTTGCCGACGATCTCGTGCGCTTCGCGAAACGGAATGCCTTTCGCGGCGAGCATGTCGGCGCGATGCGTGGCGAGCAGCAGTTCGCTGCCGGCGGCGTTGCGCATGCGTGAGCGATCGAGCTTGAGTCCCGCGACGAGCGCGGTGAGCGCAGGCAGCACGAGTCCGAGGACGTTGCGCGTGCGGAAGAGCGGCTCTTTGTCGAGCTGCAGATCTTTGTCGTACGCGAGCGGGAGTCCTTTGAGCAGCGCGAGCAATCCCGTGAGCTCACCGATCGAGCGCGCCGCGTGGCCGCGCACGAGCTCGAGCACGTCGGGATTTTTTTTCTGCGGCATGCGCGACGATCCGGTCGCGAGCGCGTCGGGCAATTCGAGATACGCAGCCTCGTCGCTGCTGAAGAAGATCAGATCCTCGGCCATGCGCGAGAGATGCGAGAGCAGCAGCGACGCGCAGAACAAATACTCCGCGGCGAAGTCGCGATCCGCGACGGCGTCGATGGAGTTTTTCGTCGCGCGCGCGAATCCGAGCGACTGCGCGAGCCGCTTGCGATCGACCGCGACCGGCGTGCCGGCGAGCGCGCCGGAGCCGAGCGGACATTCATCGTTGCGCTTCACCGCGTCGTCGAGACGCGAGAGATCGCGTTGCAGCATCGCGACGTACGCGAGGCACCAGTGTCCGAACGTGACCGGCTCCGCCTGTTTCGAGTGCGTGTAGCCGGGCATCGCCGTCGCGAATTCTTCGTGCGCTTTGTGCGCGAGCGTGCGCGCGAGATGCGTGACCAGCATCGCGCATTCGTTGAACGCCTTTTTCAGCCAGAGTTTGAGGTCGGTCGCGACCTGGTCATTGCGCGAACGTCCGGTGTGGAGTTTGCCGGCGAGGGGGCCGAGTTTCTTGCGGAGGGAGTCTTCGACGTACGAGTGAACGTCTTCAGCGCCGTTATCGAAAGCGGCGGCGATGCCGCCGCACTCCGAAACGAGCTGCGCCGCCTCGTCCTGTGTCAGCACTCCCGCGCGCGCGAGCTCCTTCGCCCACGCGATCGATCCCTCCACGTCCTCCGCGAGCAATTCGCGATCGAACGCGAAGGAATCATTCAGCGCGCGCAAAAGCGCCGAAGGTCCCTCGGCGAACCGGCCTCCCCACATCGTCGTCACGAGCGCGCTACCTTCTCCACGTCGATCGGCGAGAGGCGCTTGCGGCCGCGCGTCGGCAGTCCGAACAGCTTGATGAAGCCGGCCGAGTCCTTCGCGTTGTAGCCGGTCATGTCGAACGACGCGAGGTCCTGCGAATACAGCGAGTACGGCGACGTGCGCGACACGACGATCGCGTTGCCCTTGAACAGCTTCAGCGTCACGGTGCCGGTCACGGTGTCGCAGAGCGTGTTGACGAACGCGTCGTACGCTTCGCGCAGCGGCGAGTACCACTGGCCGTTGTAGACGAGCTCCGCGTAACGCGTCGCGATGCGCTCCTTCTCGTGCGAGCCGTCGCGATCGAGCGTGATCGATTCGAGCGCTTTCAGCGCGGTCACGAGTAGCGTGCCGCCCGGCGTTTCGTACACGCCGCGCGACTTGATGCCGATGAGGCGGTTCTCGACGAGGTCGCAGCGTCCGACGCCGTGCTTGCCGCCGATCTCGTTCAGCGTCTGCACCAGTTTGGCCGCGGATAGCGGTGCACCGTTCACCTTCACCGGAATGCCCGATTCGAACTCGATCGTGACTTTCTCCGGCTCGTTCGGCGCGAGCATCGGATCGACGGTGAGCTTGAACATCGACGCTTCCGGCTCGAACGACGGATCTTCGAGCGGTCCGCCTTCGTGCGACAGGTGCCACAGATTGCGATCGCGCGAGTACGGATCTTTCTTCGTCACCGGAACGGGAATGCCGCGCGACGCGGCGTAATCAATTGCGTCTTCACGCGAAACGATCGACCACTCACGCCACGGCGCGACCACCGCGAGCTCCGGCGCGAGCGCCTGATACGCGAGCTCGAAGCGCACCTGATCGTTGCCCTTGCCGGTGCAGCCGTGCGCGAGCGCATCGCATCCGGTCGCAAGCGCGATCTCGACCTGCTTGCGCGCGATGAGCGGCCGCGCCGTCGACGTGCCGAGCAGATAGTCGTGCTCGTAGATCGCACCCGCCTTCAGCACGGGGAAGAGATAGTCCGCCGCGAATTCTTCTTTCGCGTCGATGAGATAGAAATCGCACGCGCCGGTGCGATACGCCTTCTCCGCAAGCCCCGAAGTCTCCTCGGCCTGCCCGACGTCGACCGCCACCGCGACGACTTCGCAGTCGTACGTTTCTTTCAGATACGGAATGATCACCGACGTATCGAGACCGCCGGAATACGCGAGGGCTACTTTTTTCACGCTGCCTTCTCCTTCTGTGCGCCGAGCGTGTGCGCGAGCGCTTCGAGAAATTCACTGAGTGCTTTTTTGGGAACGATGTACGGCGGCAACAGGCGAATCACTTTCTCGCGCGCCGTGCCGACCACGAATCCTTGCGCGAGCAATTCGCGCGCGACGGGACTCGCGGGACGATCGAGCTCGATGCCCCACATCAGTCCGCTGCCGCGAACGTCGGCGATCGCAGGCGAGTCGATCTTCTTCAACTGCTCGCCGAACCATGCGCCGAGCGATTGAATCTGCGGGAGCAGCTTCTCGGTCTCGTCGATGACGATGCTGCCGAGGCTACACGCGACGGGATTGCCGCCGAACGTGGTGCCGTGATGTCCCGGTTTCACGACGCCTTCGAGCGCGTCGCCGGTGAGCACGGCGCCGAGCGGCAGTCCGCCGCCGAGCGGTTTCGCGAGCGTCACGATGTCCGGAAGCACGCCGCTCTTCTGAAATGCGAAGAGCGCTCCGGTGCGCCCGAGTCCGCACTGGATCTCGTCGAACACGAGCAGCGCGCCTTTGCGATCGGCGATCGTGCGCGCGGCGAGAAGAAACTCATCGCTGAGCGGGATGATGCCGCCTTCGCCCATCACCGGCTCGAGGAAAATCGCCGCCGTTTTTTCGGTGACCGCGTTCTCGAGTGCTTCGACGTCGTTTGGTGCTACAAACGTAACACCCGGTACGAGCGGTCCGAACGGCGTGCGATACGCCTCGTGTCCGGTCATCGAAAGCGATCCGAGCGTGCGGCCGTGAAAGGATTCTTCGAGCGCGACGACGTCCGTCTTCTTGGTCGCAAGCCGCGCGAATTTCAGCGCCGCTTCATTCGCCTCGGTGCCGCTGTTGCAGAAGAACGCGCGATGGAGTCCCGATGCGCGCACGAGGCGCTCGCCGAGGATTCCCTGCGCGGGGTGGTAGTAGAGATTCGAGACGTGCAGCAGCGAGTTGCTCGCGTCGCGCAGCGCTTTCACGAGCCGCGGATGCTTGTGGCCGAGGACGTTGACGGCGATGCCGCCGAGCAAGTCCCAGTACGCGCGGCCGTCGGCATCGATCAGGCGCGCGCCTTTTCCATCGCGCGGATGGAACGGCGTGCGTGCGTACGTGCCGAGGAGGAACGCGCTCTCGCGCGCCTCGACGGCGGCGGGGGATTCGTCATGCAGCAACAAGGTTCGTTCCTCCTTCTTCTCCGATGGAAATCGCGGCGACGCCACCTTCGAGTGCGGTGAGCGCGGCCTGCAGCTTCGGCCGCATGCCGCCGCTGACGACGCCGCTCGCGACGAGCGCGTGCGCGTCTTTCGCGGTAAGCCGCGCGACGACGTTGCCGCTCGCGTCGAGCAAGCCCGGCACGTCAGTGATGAAGTGCAGCATCGACGCACCGTGCGCGACTGCGATCGCAGCCGCGCCGGAATCCGCGTTGACGTTGAGCAGAGTTCCGTTCGGACCCTGCGCGACGGTCGAGATCACCGGCATGATTCCCGACGTCAGCAGCGCGCGCACGAGCATCCGATTCGAGCCCGTGACGCGGCCGACATGTCCGAGATCGACGCCGTCGATCGGTTCGTGGCGATCGGCGACAAGCGTCGCGCCATCGCATCCCGAAACGCCCGCGCAGCGCACGCCGAGCGCAGTGAGCTCCGCGACGAGCATCTTGTTCACGCTGCCGCCGAGCACCGACACGACGATCTCGAGCGTCGCATCATCGGTGATGCGCAATCCCGCGTGCGTCCGCTTCGGAATGCCGACTTTCGCGAGCGCCGCGTCGACGTGCTTGCCGCCGCCGTGCACGAGCACGACGCGCTCGCCGCGATGCCAGCGGTCGACGATGATGTGAAGCGCCCGCGCGCGGCGAACGGGATCGTCGAGTAGTGAGCCGCCAAGTTTGATGATCGTCGTCATAGTCGTTCCGTGTTCCGCGTTCCGCGTTCCGCGTTCAGACCAACCCCTCCGTCTCCGGGTAGCCGTACATCCGATTGAAGTTCTGCACC
>DATKFO010000218.1:0-7325 GCA_035544355.1 Thermoanaerobaculia bacterium | reverse complement strand
CTCCCGTGCCCGGTTTTTCAGGGACACAAAGTCAAAAGCCGGGCACGGGCACGGGCTCGGGAGAAAACCTAGCACGCTTTCTGCTCATGGTAAGTGGGGGACATAGGACTATGAACACGCACAAAGCATTGTCATCTGTGGGCTTGCTGCTGCTTCTGCTCGGCACGGCATGCTCATCCGGTGGAATCGGCGACGTACTCGGCGGTGGCTCGTCGCGCCCGACGTCGTACGAGATCCGCGGCGTCGTCGACTCCGTCGACACGTACAACCGCTCGGTCTATCTGAGAAACGTCAGCGGCTACCAATCGATGTTGTCGGGCGGCAGCAGCAACAGCGAGGTCCGCGTTTACTTCGACGATCAGACGACGGTCGACTATCAGGGTCGCTCGTATCGTCCGGAAGATCTCGAGCGCGGCGACGAAGTCACGGTGCGCGTCGATGAGTCGAGCAATCGGCTCGTGGCCGATCGCGTGACCGTCAACTACGACGTGTCGAGCGGTGGAACGTCGTCGTCATCGGGTTCGTCATCGCAGATCTCGACGGTGCGCGGCACGGTGCGCTACATCGACACGAGCCGTCACACGATCGAGCTCGAGTCGGTGAACTGGTACTCGGGATTCAACCGCGGCACGACGACGGGATCGACGGTGATCATTTCGTACGACACCGGCACGAACGTCGACGTCAGCGGCCAGTCGTATCCGGTCACGAACCTCGAGCGCGGCGACATCGTCGACGTGCAGGTGCATCCGCTCGGCAGCACGAGCTACCTCGCGGATCGCATCACGCTCATTCGCGATGTGAATCGGTAGAGTGGTCAGTAGGGGCGGCCTGCGGCCGCCCGAACCCCACGGGAGCTCGGGCGGCTGCAAGCCGCCCCTACGTTGCTGATCAGATCTTCTTCGCCGAATCGATCATCAGCTCTTCGCCGTTTCCACAGCTGACGATCTTGCCCTTCACGTGCACCGGTCCGCTGACCTTCAGCACGGCTTCCTTCGTCTTCTCACAGATCGTGTACGTCTGATCGCTGTTCGCGACGCGGAAGATGCTGTCGCCATCGGCGTTCTGCGCGATCGTCCCGTTGAGCTCGACCGACTTCGCCGCGTGCTTGCTCATGTCGCACTCTTTGCCACCGGCGAAGAGCGATGCAGCGACGAATACGAGAATCAGAGAAATGGCCATTCGTTTCATGTTTGTGAGTCTCCTTCGCCGAGCAACGTACGCTCAAAGCGCCGCCGAGTCTTTTCAGAACGGAAAACGACTTGTGTACGGAAGTTCATCCCGAAGCGCAGCGAGGGATCTCTTCGTGCACCGGCAGCGCTCGAGCAACATGCAGCGTCAGTGCGCGGCGAGATCCCTCGCTGCGCTTCGGGATAAATTGAAAAGCAGCGCGTCATCAACCGCCGTCGCGAGATCGGCCAGATACTCATCGCCGCGCGGATGATGCGTGAGCCCGACGAGAATGTAGTGCCGGTTCGGCCCCGTGATGATCGCGGAATCGTGCAGCCAGTCCTCCCACGAGCCCCACTTGCGCAGGATCTGCACGCCGCGGCCGCTGAGTGCGTGCACGAACTTGTGATCGTCGTGCGGAATGTCGGGCGACGCGAAAATCTCGCGCATCGTTTTCGACGCGGCAGGGGAGACGAGCTTTCCCTGCTCGAGCATCACGTAGAAGCGCAGCAGCTGGCGCACCGTCGCCGCGTGCGAGTGATCGGCGATCGGGTCGCCGATCCGCTCGCCGCCCGCGCCGTAGTGCTTGCCGACCCAGATCCCGCCGCCGTGCGACGCGTCGTAAAAACCGTACGCGTCGAGCACTTTCTGAATCTCGCGCAGCCCCAGCTCTCGCGAGTACTTCGCGGCCATCTCGTTGCTCGACGCCTTGATCATGAGCCCGAGCTCGTGCCGCGTCGTCGCGTCGAGCTTCGTCGCCGCGTCGCGATGCAGCTCGAAATACGCGAGCAGAATCCCGATCTTCGCGACGCTCGCCGCGTACTCGATGTGATCGGGATGAATCATCGCCAGCCGTTTGTGCTTCAGATCGAGCACGCCGACGTCGGTCTGCTCCGCGGCGATGCCGTACTTTTCGCGCAGCGACGCATCGATCGCCTCGACGCGCGCTTGCAGCGCGGCATCGACGGGCGTGTCGTAATCGAGCGAGTAGCGCGAGACCGACGTACACGAAGTCATGAGGAAGAGACACACGATTGCGATTCGACGATCGAACATCTTGTGCTTTCATACCATCGATGCCGCCGATCGTTCATCTCATCGATGCCAGTCCGTATCTTTTCCGCGCGTGGTTCTCCGTGCCGCGCTCCGTCGTCGACGCGCGCGGGAAGCCGATCAACGCGGTCTACGGCTTCACCGGATTTCTGAAGAAGTACATCGCCGGCGCGAAGCCGACGCACATCGCGGTCGCGTTCGATCGTCATTTCAATCAGAGCTTCCGCAACGATTACTTTCCCGCGTACAAAGCGCATCGCGAGAAATCGCCGCCGGAGCTCGACGCGCAAGTCGATCCGTCCGTCGCAGCGGTCGAGGCCATGGGCATCACGACGTTCATCGCGCCGCGGCACGAAGCCGACGACATCATCGCGACGATCATCGATCGTATCGCCGACGGCGAGATGCATTTCATGATCGTGTCGTCCGACAAGGATCTGACGCAGCTCGTCTCCGATCGCGTGACGTTCGTCGATCCCGTGCGCAACAAGTACTACGACCCCGCCGGCGTGAAATCGAAATTCGGCGTCCGCCCCGACCAGATCACCGACTACCTCGGCCTCTGCGGCGACGCGGTCGACAACATCCCCGGTGTGCGCGGCATCGGACCGAAAACCGCCGCGCAACTGCTGCAGCGACACGGCTCCATCGAGAACCTCGTGAAGACGTGGAGCGCCGCCGATGACATCGAGAGCGCACTGCTGTCGAAGCGACTGGCGACCGCCGCGCTCGACGCGCCGATCACCGTGACGCTCGACGCATTGCGCTATCGCGGCTACGATGTCATGCAGGAGGACAACATGGCCAAAGGCAACAACGCACGTAAGAAAGAAACGAAGAAGCCGAAGAAGGACAAATCGAAATAGCGTTTCGTCTCGAAACCGGCCGACTCGTCATCCGCCCGTGGACGCCGGCGGATCGTCCTTCGTTCGTCGCGCTCGCGCACGATCCCGAAGTGATGCGCTACGTCCACGGCGGCGAACCGTACTCGGACGACGAGGTCGAAGAATTTCTCGCGCGCCAGGCGCGCCAGCTCGCGGCGCATGACGTCTGCATGGGCGCGATCGTCGAAAAAACGAGCGCCCGCATCATCGGCGTCGCCGGCATCCAACCCCTCGGCACCACCGGCGATCTCGAGATCGGCTGGTGGCTCGCGCGCGACGTCTGGGCCCGCGGCTACGCGACCGAAGCAGGGGAGGCCGCGATGCGCCACGTGCTCGACGCGCTGCAGCGCCCCCGCGTCGTCGCGATCATCGATCCGCCCAACGAGCCTTCGAAGCGAGTCGTTGCCCGCCTCGGCATGCGCCTCGACGGCCGCTACACCGGCGCACAGCTCGGCCATCGGAAGCCGGACATCGTCGTCGATCTGTTCGTGCGCGAAGCGTAGCTTCTCGTGCCCGAGCCCGTGCCCGCTCCCGGGCCCGGGCCTGGCTTTTGATTTTCCCGCGACCTCTTGATCGGATCGCGAGATCCGTATGACGCGGGGCTGCCGCCAGGGAGTGGCGGGCTGCGACGAACGCACGATTTCCGCGAGGGCGGGCCGCCTGGAGAGGCGGCCCTACGTTGAGGAACGTAGGACATGCTCTCAGCTTGTCCTGCGCGTGCCACGTGCGGGGGAGTTGCGGGCTGCGACAGCACGATTTCCGCGGGGGCGGGCCGCCTGGAGAGGCGGCCCTACGTTGTGAGAACGTAGGAGATGCTCTCAGCTTGTCCTGCGCGTGCCACGTGCAGGGGAGTTGCGGGCTGCGACAGCACGATTTGCGCGAGGGCGGGCCGCCTGGAGAGGCGGCCCTACGGTGTGGGAACGTAGGACATGCTCTCAGCTTGTCCTGCGCGTGCCACGTGCGGGGAGTTGCGGGCTACGACGAACGCACGATTTGCGCGAGGGCGGGCCGCCTGGAGAGGCGGCCCTACGTTGGGGAACGTAGGACATGCTCTCAGCTTGTCCCGCGGGTGGCGCGCGCCGGGAGTGGCGGCGAAAGCCGCTGCCGCGCTCCAATATCATGTCGCGCATGAGCGCACTCATCATTGTCGACATCGAAGTGACCGATCCCGTCGTGTACGAAGACTACAAGCGCCTCGCCTCCGCATCGATCGCCGCGCACGGCGGCCGTTACCTCGTCCGCGGAGGCCGCAACGAAGTCCTCGACGGCGACTGGACGCCACACCGCCTCGTCATTCTCGAATTCGATTCGTTCGAGAAAGCGAAAGCGTGGCGCGAATCACCGGAATACGCCGAGGCGAAGAAAGTGCGCGAGCACTGCGCGCGGTCGAACATGGTGGTGGTGGAGGGCGTGTAGCGCTCCGCTACAACTGCCGCTCAATCAACCGCAACAGCAAATGTTGCACGAGCCACGCGCGAATCACTTTCGCGTGCGAGACGCGGGGATCGCCTGGGGCGCCGTCGCGGCTGCCGTCGGCGTAGATCGTCCAGGAGTTGTCGATGTGCAATTGGATCGAGTCGCGGAGCTCGCCGGCGATCTGTTCGTCTTCGACCATGCACATGATCTCGGTGTTGAGGTTCTGCGAGCGCGGGTCGAGGTTGTAGGAGCCGATGAGCGCGATGCGGCCGTCGATCACGGCGCTCTTCGCGTGCAGCATGTGCGGGCCCTTGTACTCGCGCACGTCCACGCCCGCGCGCACGAGACGGCGGCGGTACTTCACGTAGCCGGCGTGCGGAAATGATCCATCCGTCGATCGCAGCGAATTCGTGAGGATCAGCACCGACACGCCTTCCTTCAACTTCTTTCGCAGCAGGCGCCGCACCTGGCGCGACGGCACGAGATACGGCGACTCGACCACGATCGATTTCTTCGCGCGCTCGATGATGATCGCCAGCGCCGTCGCAACGCGCGGCCCGTCATCGATCGGATCCGACAGGAACTTCACCGCGGACACTTCCTTCTGTCCGTGCGACCAATCGCGATCGGTGTCCAACTGCACGAAAGGCAGACACTCCGCGAAGTCATGAGCCTCGTCGAGCTTCTGTGCCGCGAGCTGCTCTTCTGCCTCCGAAACGTGCACGTCGAGCTCGGCGACGTGATGACTGCCCCACACGCGCTCGAAGTGCCGCTGCGCGACCGCACCCGACTCGCCTTCCACGTACACATCGCGATCGATGTAGTTTTTCTTCGCCAGTCCGAAGTAAGCCTCGGCGAGATTGCGCCCGCCGGTGATGTACCGCCGCCCGTCGACGACGATCACCTTGTCGTGCATCCGCCGGAACAGCCAGCTCGGATGGCGCAGCGACAGCGGGTGATAGACGCGCACTTCGACACCTTCATCGCGCAGATGCGCGAGCATCGCCTTCGGGATGTGCTGAAAATTCGCGTCGACGACGAGCCGCACGCGCACGCCGCGACGTCGCGCGTCGCGCAGCAGCGTGAGCGCGCCGAGGGTGATGCGATCGTTGCGGGCGAGAAAATAGAGCGCGGAGACGTCGTGCTCGGCCTGTTGAATGATGTCGACACGCGCCTGCGCGGCCTCGCGCGGATCATCGAGGATGCGGAAGACGTCGGCGGATGCGGGCGCGGCGAGCGCGATCAGGAAGATCGGGAGAAGGAAACGTTTCAATCGAACCAGTGTAGCCTGACCCCATGCTCGACGAGCCCACCGCGCGAAACCGGCCGTACGCGACGCGCACGGCCGGCGGGCGTTCGCTGCAGCAGATTGGGCCGTATCGCATCGTGCGCGCGATCGGTGAGGGTGGGATGGGCTCGGTGTTTCTTGCGCAGCAGGATGCGCCGGTGCAGCGCAACGTGGCGATCAAGATCATTCGCTCGCCGTTCGCGCGCGTCGATGATCGCGTTCGTTTCTCCGCCGAGCAGCAGGCGATGGCGCGGCTGCATCATCCAAACGTCGCGCAGATCTTCGAGGCCGGCACGACGGAGGAGGGCTATCCGTTCTTCGCGATGGAGTGGCTCGACGGCGAGGCGATCACCGAGTACTGCGATCGCAGGATGCTGTCGATCGAGCGGCGGCTCGAGCTCTTCATCAGCGCGTGCGACGGAGTGCAGCACGCGCATCAGAAGAGCATCGTGCATCGCGACCTCAAGCCGTCGAACATGCTCGTCGTCGAGATCGACGGCCGTCCCGTGCCGAAGATCATCGACTTTGGCATCGCGAAGGCGCTCGATCGTCCGCTCGCCGATCTCTCCACGCTGACCGGTGACGGCTTCGTCGGCACGCCCGCGTATCTCAGTCCCGAAGCGGTGAAGGGCGCCGCGCAGGGCGACATCGACACCCGCGCGGACGTCTACGCCCTCGGCCTCGTGCTCTACAAATTGCTCGCGGGCACGCAGCCGTACGAGAACGACGACACGCTGCTCGAGCGCATGCTCAGCATCGCGAACGTCGAGCTCGCGCCGCCGCACCATTACTATCTTGCGCAGGATCACGACGAGCGCGAAGCGGTTGCGCAACGCTGTTCGACGACGCCGTCTTCGCTCGATCGCTTGCTGCTCGGCGATCTCGAAGCGATCGTGCTCAAGTCCGTCGCGAAGGATCGCGAACAGCGCTACGGATCGGTCACCGAGCTGCAGGCCGACGTGCGTCGCTTCCTCGCTCACGAAACGATCGAAGCGCGCACGCCGAGTGCGCTGCAGCGTCTTCGCAAATTCACGGTGCGCCATCGCGCGGCCGTCGCGGCGACGACACTCATCGTCATCGCGCTCGTCGCCGGCATCATCGCGCGCACGATCGAGGCGCGGCGCGCGCGTGCGGCGCGGCAGCAGGCGGAGCTCGTCACGCGATTTCTCAAAGACCTCTTCGATGCGGGCAACCCGTGGAACGGCGAGATCACGATGCACGATCTGCTGCGCGAAGGCGCGAAGCGCATCGACACGCAACTTCGCGATGCGCCGCTCGCTCGTGCCGAGGTGTTGAACTCGATCGGGAGTGCGCTCATGCATCAGGGGGACGATGAGCTCGCGGCCAAATTGCTGCGCGAAGCGCTCGCAATTCGGCGCGCGGAGCTCGGGCCCGACGATCCGCTCGTCGCGAACACGCTCGTGGAGCTCGGCGTATTGCGGCAGCGCTACGACGTCGACGAAGCCGAGCGCGATCTTCGCGAGGCGGCGCGCATCCGCGAAAAGCGCCTCGGT
>DATKFO010000217.1:0-6124 GCA_035544355.1 Thermoanaerobaculia bacterium | reverse complement strand
ATTCGCGGGCGAGCCGGCCGAGGAATACGAACGAATGTGCAAGATGCTGCCGCTCGTTTCGCATTTACAGCCGCCCGCTGACATGGTGCCGATTCGCATCGATCGCTTCAGTCCGAATTTCAATGAAGCGGAGAAGCTGGGATTTGCCAACGTTCGTCCGCTCGATGCCTACAGCTACGTTTATCCCATCGATCCATCCGCAATGCGAAATCTCGCCTATTTCTTCAATTTCGATTATCAGACGCCGCAAAACGTCGACGAGTATGCGAGGCAGCTCGATCGCGCCGTGCACGAATGGATCGCGGTCTGGCCGCAGAGCGATCTCTTCTCGATCGACACCGGCGATCATCTGCTGATCTGGGATCTGCGTCCGATCGCACAACGTCCGCTCACGCTGCTTTCCGACAAGGCACGACTCATCTACCTCGCATGTGAGTCGGTCAATCATCCTCGTCAGCTCTCCGCGCAGCTCGGCATCGACGTCGACACGATCACCGCCGAGCTCGAGAAGCTGGTCGCGATGCAAGTCGTGATGCACGACGGCGGACGCTATCTGTCGCTCGCGGTACAGGTCGGCGACTACTCGCCGGCGCAGCCGGTGCTCGATCGTTTCTATCGCGTCGCGCGCAAGCTCGAACACTCTGAAACCGGCGTCGCCGTGCACCTGGATCACCCGCGCGCGCGATCGCGGCGCCTCGTTCCCGCTCGTTTCGAAGTCGACGGAAATTCCGTCGTAGTTCACTGAAGAAGGAGACACTCATGGCACCGAAGAAAACTGCGCAACAGACCGGCACGAAGGCGAAGGCAACCGGAAAACGCACCACGAAGAAGAAGCCGTATGACGGCGTGATCATCCCCGGCAAAGCCGGCAATCGCGAGTAACGCCGCGGCGCGGGTCGCCGGGATCAGCCTAGAATTGCGCGGTGGCGATCGAAGCAGGCTCGCGCCTCGGGCATTACGAGATCCTGTCGCCGATCGGATCCGGCGGCATGAGTGAGGTCTATCGCGCGCGCGATACGCAGCTCGCTCGCGACGTCGCGATCAAAGTGCTCCCTGCGCATTTGCAGAGCGATGAGATTGCGCTCGGACGATTTCAGCGCGAGGCGAAGATCATCTCCGCGCTCAATCATCCGCACATCATCACGATCCACGAGATCGGAAGAGTGCGCCTCCTCGGCGACTGGCGGCACACGCACTACATGGTCACGGAGCTGATCGACGGTGCGACTCTGCGCGAGCTGATGGGACGCGAAACGAACGGCCGTTTCGTGATCGAGTCGCTCGCGCAGATCGCAGACGCGCTGCAGAAAGCGCACACCGCCGGTGTGATCCATCGCGATCTCAAGCCCGAGAACATCATGATCTCGAACGACGGCTACGCGAAGGTGCTCGACTTCGGCCTCGCGAAGTTCTCGACCGGATGGGAAACCTCCGATGCGACGTCTCCGTCGTTTCACACGCAGAAGGGAATCGTCGTGGGCACCGTCGGCTACATGTCGCCGGAACAAGTACGCGGACAGGTGCTCGATCACCGCACCGACGTCTTCTCGTTCGGCTGCATCCTCTTCGAAGTGCTCGCCGGCCGGCGCGCGTTCGAAGGCGAGGGACCCGTCGAGACGCTGCATCAGATCGAGCACAGCGAAATGCCGGCGCTGCCGATCCGCGTCGGACCGGAGCTGCAGAAGATCGTCATGCGCTGCCTCGCGAAAGATCCGTCGGCGCGTTATGCGTCGATGCGCGAGCTCGCAAGTGCGCTGCGGCAGGCCGCGATGACGTGGAAGGCTGCGACGATCGCGCCGCTGAAAAAACCGCGCACGTCGTCATCGAGCGGCAGCTCGCGGCCACGCTCGATCGCCGTGATGCCGTTCGCGAACGCGAGCGGAGACGACGAGCTCGACTATCTCTCCGACGGCATCAGCGAATCGATCATTCATTCGCTGACGAACGTCAGCACGCGATTGCGCGTCGTCGCGCGCAATACCGTCTTCGCATACAAGAACCGCCCATTCACGCCGCAGCAGCTCGGCCGCGACCTCGGCGTCACCGCGATGGTCACCGGACGCCTGCAGCGCCAGGGCACCACGCTCGTCGTGAGCGTCGATCTCGTCAACACGAAGAACGGCACGCAGCTGTGGGGCGATCGCTTTCGCTGTCCGTTCTCCGATCTCTTCGCGGTGAACGACGTCATCGCGACGCAGATCTCCGATCAACTGAAACTGCAGTTGTCGAAGAACGAGCGGCAGCGTCTCGTGCGCCGGCCGACGCTTCGCAACGAAGCGTACGAGCCTTATTTACGCGGCCGCTATCACCTCAACAAGCGAGGCAGCGAGGATCTGCGCCGCGCGGTGCAGCATTTCGAAGAGGCGATCGGAATCGATCCCGAGTACGCGCTCGCGTGGTCGGGCCTCGCCGATTGCTACGCGATCATGAGCTCGCGATTGCTCGTGCCGCCCGACGTCGGATATTCGCGCGTCGAATCGGCAGCGCGCCGCGCGGTCGCGCTCGATCCACTTCTCGGCGAGCCGCACGCAGCGCTCGGATTTTTCGAGATGTTCTATCGATGGAACTGGCTCGAAGCGGAGCGCGAGCTCAAGCGCGCGATCGAATTGCAGCCCACGTATGCGACTGCGCATCACTGGTATTCGATCCTGCTGGCGTGGCTCGAGCGATGGGACGAGATGACGCGCGAGATTCGTGCGTCGCTCGAGCTGGAGCCGCTGTCGCTGACGTTCCGGCTGAATTACGCGGGCGCGTTCTATGCGCGCGGTCAACACGACGAGGCGGCGGATCAGTGCCGCCAGGTTCTCGAGCTCGAGCCGCATCTTTTTCCGGCGCGGCTCCTGCTCGCGCACATTCAATTGGCGTGCGGTCAATACGACGATGTGATCGCCGACATGAACGTTGCGATCGGCGACGGGCGCCATGATCCCGAGGTTTATGCGACGTTGGGGTACGCGTACGCGAAGCTCGGTGATTTCGAGAGCGCGAACGAGATGCTGCGCGAGCTCGAAGAGCTTCGTCATGACGTGCACGTGTCGCCGATCCACTTCGCCGAGGTGCTTGCTGCAATGGGCAAACGCGAGCAGGCGCTCGTGCAGCTCGAAGCGCATTTTCGCGGCCGCGGTGAAGTCGGACAGGTGCTGCTCACCCAGCGATTCGCAACGCTGCGCGCCGATCCTCGCTTCGCACAAATGCTCGCGCGCGTCGGATTTCCGGAGCGTCGCGCCGCTGCATTGGGAGACTTGCAGGGTTGACACGCGCTTCGCGCGTGGCACAATGACGAATATCCCTACAGAATTCATGAAGTGCGTGAGGAGGGAGTGATCGTGCGGGACGTGGCCCTGGTCTCCATGCCGTTTGGGCCGTTGTTTTATCCCTCGATCGCCCTCTCGCTCCTGAAAGCGGCGCTCACACGCGAGTCGGTGAGCAGCCGTCTTCACTATTTCACGATCGATTTCGCGCAGCGCGTCGGCTCGCGTCTGTATCGCGGTGTGTCGGACGGAAATCGCCCGCAATTGCGTCATTTGCCGGGCGAATGGATTTTCAGCGGTGCGCTTTTTCCGGCCACTGAAGACGACGAGCGCCGCTACATCGAAACGAATCTCAAGAGAAAGCCGGGCAAGACCAGTCCGACGCGAAAGCTGATCTCACGCGGTGCGATCGACGACATGCTCCGCGCGCGTCGCGCTGTGGATGCGTTTCTCGACGATTGTGTGGATCGCGTGCTGCTCGATCGCCCGCGCATCGTCGGCTTCACGAGCGTGTTTCAACAGCACACCGCGTCGCTCGCGCTGGCGCAACGCATCAAAGCGGCGAGCCCCGAAACGTTCATTGTGATCGGCGGCGCGAATTGCGAAGGCATCATGGGCGCTGAGACGGTCCGGCAATTTCCGTTCGTCGACGCGACGGTCTCGGGCGAAGGCGATCTGATTTTTCCGGAGCTCGTGAAGCGCGTGCTCGCGTCGCAATCGCTCGATGGACTGCCGGGAGTTCGCACCCGCACATCGATCGGCGCGGATTTCGCGAAAGAGAATTTCGGCAATGCGCCGACCGTGATGCGGATGGACGAGCTGCCGTATCCCGATTACGACGAATTCTTCGAACAATTCGCCGCGAGTCGCTACGGCCGCAAATGGCAGCCGGGCATCTTCTTCGAGACGTCGCGCGGATGCTGGTGGGGCGAGAAACAGCATTGCACGTTCTGCGGCCTCAATGGCGGAACGATGACGTTCCGCAGCAAGTCGGCGACGCGCTCGCTCGAAGAGCTCGAATACCTGACGAATCGCCACGAAGGCGCCGACGTCGAGATGACCGACAACATTCTCGACCTCGCGTACTTCAAAGACTTTGTTCCCGAGCTCGCGAAGCGCGGCGGCACACACGAGCTGTTCTACGAAGTGAAATCGAACCTGCGCAAAGAGCAGGTGCGCATGCTGCGCGACGCCGGCATTCGCCGCATCCAGCCGGGCATCGAGAGTCTCAGCGACTCAGTGCTCAAGCTGATGCGCAAAGGCGTGAGCGCGCTGCAGAACATTCAACTGCTCAAATGGTGCAAAGAGCTCGGCGTCAGTCCGCTGTGGAACCTGCTCTGGGGATTTCCGGGCGAATCGCCGGAAGCGTATTCGTGGATGGCGCGCGTTGCTCCGTTGCTCACGCACCTCCGGCCACCGATCTCCTTCGCCACGATTCGCCTCGATCGGTTCAGCCCGAATTTCTTCGACGCGGAGAAGCTCGGCTTCACCGGCGTGCAACCGATCGACGCGTATCGCCACATCTACAAACTGCCGGACGAAGCGATCTTCAATCTCGCGTACTACTTTTCGTTCCGCTATCAGGTCCCGCAGGATCTCGACATGTACGCGCAGCCGCTGGCGATTGCGCTTCGCGATTGGCGCCGCCTCGCAGGACGCAGCGATCTTTTCTCGATCGACACCGGCGATCATCTGATCATCTGGGATCTGCGACCGATCGCGACGCGATCGCTCACCGTGCTCCCCGCCGAACAACGTTTGCTCTATCTCGCATGCGATGCCGTCACCGATGCGCGGCAGCTCGCAACACAACTCTCGCGAACCGTTGAAGAGATCACGTCCGCGCTTGCGCCGCTCCTCGAGCAGGGATTGATTCTTCAGGACGGCGCGCGTTATCTCGCGCTCGCGGTGCCGCTCGGCGATTACACGCCGGACCGCCCGATCGTCGAACGCTTCTACGGCATCATCCGCAACATTGCAGAACCCTCGCGACGTGGAATCGCGGTCCGGTGGTCAGGATCCGCGCGGCCGCGCCGCAGCCCCGCAGCACGACTCCCACGAATGACTCGGCGCCCCTTGACGACTTCCCAATTCTCGATCGATGGAAACCACGTAGTCATCCACTAACCAAAAGGAGAAAACACCATGGCAGCAAAGAAGAAACCGGCGAAGAAGGCAGCAAAGGCTTACCCGAAGAAGGCAGCGGCCAAGAAAGCGCCTGCCAAGAAGGCAGCCAAGAAAGCGCCAGCCAAGAAAGCAGCCGCCAAGACCAAAGCTTCGCGCGGCCCGATTCTCGGAAACGGTAACGACTAAACGCGGCGTAATGCTGTAGTGGTCCGGCGCATCTTCGCGATGCGCCGGCCTGAAGCCGGTTGCCTGCACCGCTGCACGCGGCAATAATTCCGTTTCGGCTCCATTTCCGCCAGCGTGCAAAAGTGACCCTCGATGCAGGAACTCGACTCGGCCACTACGAGGTGGTCTCGCCCCTCGGATCAGGTGGCATGGGTGAGGTGTATCGAGCACGCGACACGCGTCTCGACCGCGACGTCGCCATCAAGCTCCTTCCCGAACATCTGCAGCACGACAGCGAAGCGCTCGGCCGCTTTCAGCGCGAAGCGCGGATCATCTCCGGCCTCAGCCATCCGCACATCCTGACGATCCACGAAGTCGGCAAGGCGCGCCTTCCGGGCAAGCGCCGCGCGACGCACTTCATGGTCAC
Source organism: Thermoanaerobaculia bacterium (assembly GCA_035544355.1). Lineage (GTDB taxonomy): Bacteria > Acidobacteriota > Thermoanaerobaculia > Gp7-AA8 > Gp7-AA8 > DATKFO01. Next base: position 154 of record DATKFO010000217.1, on the reverse strand, counting down.
TGAGTTCATCGACGGCACGACGTTGCGCGAAGTCATGTCGAAGGAGAGCGACGGGCGCAAGATGATCGACTACCTCGCCCAGGTCGCCGATGCGCTGCAGAAAGCGCACAACGCCGGCATCGTGCATCGCGACCTCAAGCCGGAGAACGTGATG
>DATKFO010000216.1:0-12923 GCA_035544355.1 Thermoanaerobaculia bacterium | reverse complement strand
TATCCGCCTGATTTCTTCACGGAAATCGGCGGCGGCGTGTACGAGCTCAGCGGACTCGATGTGCCGCTCGACATCGCCGTCGTTGCGGTTCCGGGGTCGAACAAGGCGTACGGCCATCAGTTTGCGAAAGGCCGCGTGCGCGTCGACTTCAACGGCCAGATCGGCGTCACCGATCTTCGTCTGCCCGGCCAGGGCTCCGTCGTCACGCGAGTGCTCCTGCAGCAGCCGAACTGCGGCACCGCGCCGCAGTGCTACTCGCTGACGTACGCGACGGCATCGATCACGTATCCGGTGTGGAACGACGAAGAGCAGCAGTTCGACACCGCGGTCGAGACGAAGACTTCGGATCCTGCAACGAACGTCATCACGTTCACTCAAATCCCCGCGCAGGTCGACACGTTCATCAGCACTGTCGATCACCCGGCGGGCTACGCATCCGCAACGTCCCGCCTCGGCATCGAAGGCGACGTGCGCAACATCGATCTCGTGCTCACGTCCGTCGGCGACATCAGCGGACGTGTGTTCATGCACGACCGCCGCACGCCCGCCGCGGGTGCCGCGGTTCGTCTCATCACCGGCAGCTTCGTGTACGCAACCGTGGCTGCGGCAGCGGACGGCTCGTGGCGTTTCCCAGCGATTCCGCGCAGCACCGGCTTCCGCGTGCAGGCGGAGATGTTCCAGGACGGCATCTATCGCACCGGTTACGCGGACGGCTCCACGTCTTCCGGCGGTGGACCGGTCAGCAACGTCATCGTGTTGATGCGCGAGCAGTCGACGATCGAAGGCCGCGTCCTCGATCTCGCCGGCGCACCCGTTCCGCTCGCGAAATATTGGCTGCGCGAGCTCGCGTGGCCCGGACGCTCGTTCGGATCGCAAAACGATCCGCTCACCGCGGACAAAGACGGCAAGTTCCAGGTCGGGAACGTCTTCACCGGCGGGTTCCGCATCACCGCAGTTTCACCGAACGTGCAGGAAGTGCGCGGCGATTACGTCGGCGACCTCGCGTTCGAAGGCGACGCATCGCAGCGCGCGGTCGAAGTGAGAATCGGCGGTGCGGGAACGGGCAGCGTGAGCGTCACCGTGCTCGATCCTTCGAAATCGCTCGAGCCGGTCGAGAACGCAGAGGTCACGCTCATCAAAGGCGGTCGCCCGTTCGACGTCACATCCACGAACGCGAGCGGCGTCGCATTCTTCGATCAGATTCCTGTCGGCAATGACTACCGCGTGATCGCGTACTCGAAGGGTCGCGGACGCGGCGGCAGCACCGGTGGCTTCGGCGTCGCTGCGAATCAAACGAGCACGCTGCAAATCCAACTGACGTTCCTCGGCAACGTCGACGGCTACGTCACCGATCCCGAGAGCGAGCCTGTCGCGAACGCGCGTGTGCTCGGCATCCCGGTCACGCTCGATTCGTATTCCTCCGGCGTGCGCACGCGCGCATCGACCGACGCGCTCGGCGTCTTCAAATTCCTCGGCGTTCCCGAGGGTCCGTTCTCGCTCGCCGCGTTCGATCTCGACAGCGGGCGCATGGCGTTCAACACCACGTCGCTCACGCTCTCGACGCTCGTCCCCGAAGTGAAGGACGTGCATCTCGAGCTCGAGCACTTCGCCGACATCAACGTCAAGGCGTACCTGCCCACCGACAACGGCTCGGCGGGGCAACTCGCGCCGCTCGTCGACGTCCTCGTCACGCAGACTGACTACGTCCGCGAGGCGCAGGGCAACGACCTGAACTTCAGGAAGATGCTGCCGCGGTACGGCTTCGCCGTCACCGTCAAAGAGCTCGGTGGCGAGAGCCGCGAGGTCAAGACCGGCGGCTCGTTCGGGAGCACTCTCCACAAAGACATCGTGGTCGTCTTTCCGTCCTCCGGATCGGTTGAAGTCACGGTCATCGACGGTAACGGACATCCGGTGCAGGACGCGCGCGTCTCGATCAACGGGCGCATCCTCTTCACGCCCGCGAACGGCATCGTCTCGCTGAGCGGCGTTCCGTTCGGATGGGTCACCGCATCGGCGACGAAGGGAACCGTCGGCGCATCGCGCGGAGCAAATCTCGCGAGCCGCTCGATTCCTGTGAAATTCACGCTGTCCCTCGGCAACAACGCAGCTGCCGAAGGCTACGTCGAAGCGGAAGGCGCTGCTGCGCCGTCCGTCGGCACGCGCGTGCTCATGATCGTCGCGAGCGGTCTGATCGAAGGCGGCACGACGCGCCTCGAAACGCTCACCGATGCGACGGGGCACTATCGCTTCACCGGCATTCCGATCGGCAATACGCGACTGACGCTCACGTTCTACGGACCCGACGACACGACGATCGGCGACAGCAACGTCGTCGACGTTCCGAACGGCACGACCGGCACGATCACGCTGCCGCCGGCGAAGCTCGACGCTACGCCGCCGCAGGTGATCGATCTGCTGCCGCAGTCGAACTCCACGAACGTTTCGCCGAGCACCGACATCGTCGTCACGTTCAGCGAATCGATCGGGGCCTCGTTCCTCGATCCGGGCCAGGTCAACAACTGGTTCCAGCTCATCGCGACCGACACCGGCGTGAAAGTGAACCTCAGCGCGTCGCCGTCGCTGCGTCCTGATGGCACGTACGTCGTCACGCTCACGCCGCCGCCTGCGGTCGCGCCGCAGAAGTTCCCGCTCAAGAGCAACACGCTCTATCGCTTCTTCATCCCCGCGGGCCTGCAGGACTCGACCGGCAACGGAATGAAAGTTGCCGTCGGCTCGAGCTTCACCACCGTCAACTACACCGAGCCCGCGGTCGTCCGCGTCGATCCTGCGGACGATCAGCCGGTCGCGAGCGGCACGACGTTCCGCGTGAAGTTCAACAAAGCGATCGACGTTCACTCATTCGACGCCGGCAATGGCGGCGTCGTGAAAGTCGAGAAGCTCGATTCGTATAAGGGCGCCGTCATCGGCGGCCCGCAAACGATCACGTACTACCTCGACGTCACCGATCCGACGACGCTCGTCGTTGCGCCGCAGGGCTGGGCGATCGAAGAAGCGTCGTTCTATCGCCTCACCGTTTCGGGCGCGAAAGACACGCAGAATCCGCCGAACCTGCAGAAAGACGCGAAGGTCGTCGACTACTTCTCGTTCGATCTCGTGGCACCTGTCGCCACGATCCTTTCGCCGGTGGTCGCGGGCGAGAAGCTCGTCTCCGGCGCGACGTACACCGCGACGGTGAAAGTCACCGAGCCGAATTCGACGAACGAGCCGAAGGACGTGAAGCTCGTCGACTGGTTCGACGCCGCAGGCACGCACAAGAAGCGCACGACCGTGAAGCCGTACGAGTTCGTGTTCGTCGCCCCGCTCGTCACTGCAGAAACGGCGTACACGCTGCAGGCGAGCGCCACCGATCTCTCGAACAACGAGAGCGCGCGCGCCACGTTCACGTGGAGCGTCATCCCGAACGCGCCGCCGCAGAATCTCGCCACGACCGTCACGCCGCCGGCGGCCTATCCGACGAAGAAGATCCAGGCGCGCACCACGTTCACCGACGACGACCTCGAAGTCACGGTCGTCGGCGATCTGAAGGTCAAGCACGCCGACGGCACCGACAATCACATCTTCAAATCGCAGAAGGTCACGCGCAGCTCGATCACCACGCCGTTCCCCGAAGTGATCTTCGACTACACGATTCCGGACGACGCGATCGCGGAGACTGCATCGCTGACCGTCACAGCAACCGACATCAATCAGAAGGTGTCGTCGATCAACGTGCCGGTCACGATCACCGCCGACACGACGCTCCCCGAGCTCGTTTCGATCACGCCGAAGAGCGAGACGCACTATCAGTTCAACCAGTCGTACACGATCGAAGTGAAGGTGCGCGACAACGAGACGAAGATCTCGACGCTCACACTTCTTTACGATCCGAAGAAGCCGGCGGAGACCATCGCGCCCACGTCGATCGACAGCACGACCGGCATCTATACGTTCCGCAAAACTGTCACCGTTCCGCCGAAGAACGCCGAAACGCGCGTGCACACCGTCGCGACGTTCACCGATCTTCGCGGCAACAGCAACGAAGCATCGACGGACATCATCTGGGATCGCGTCGACGACGCGAACATCCCGACCGGCGAGTGGATCACGCCGCTCGACGGCGCCGCACTTCCGAAGGCACAGACGTCCTGGCAGACGAAGCTTCGCATCCGCGCAACGGACGACGTGAAGGTCACGTCGGTCACGTTCGTCAGCAGCGCGATTCCGAACGGCTCGGTCAGCGTCACGACGCCGAAGAGCGGCACCACGGACGTCTTCGAAGCAAGCGTGCAGCTCACGGTTCCGGACGCGCCGTTCGTCATCACCGCGCAGGTTCGCGATACGGAAGGCACGGACGAGTCGCATCTCGTCGAGCTGCCGATCACGATCGAGCCGGTCGCGCTCACCACGCCGCCGATCTCGAGCAACTTCTCGATCTCGGCCGTGAACATCAATGACTACATGAACAAGTCTGTGTTCATCCGCGGCGCGCAGGTGAACATCACCGTGCCGGTCACGCTCAAGGATCTGATCCTCGTCGACGGCGCGGTCATCAGCACGATCGAAGAAACGAAAGTCGATCTCACGATCAACGATCACGTCTTCGTCGACGCCGACTCGCGCATCGACGTCTCCGGCAAGGGCTACCTCGGCGGACTCGCGAAGCGCTCCGACAACGCGTTCACGAACACGTCGCCGATCGGACGCACGCTCGGCGGCACGATCACCGGCGGCGCGGCTGGCGCGGATGCGTCGTACGCAGGCCGCGGCGGCGAGCACATCGACAGCTTCTATCCGAATTACCAGGGCACCTCGAACGCCTCGTACGGATCGATCAAGAATCCGACGGACCTCGGCAGCGGCGGATGGGGCCTCGTCAACGGCAATCGTCCGGGCGGCAACGGCGGCGGCGCGGTTTCGCTGAAGAGCGCATCCGGCGGTCTCGCGAAGTTTGTCTTCGCCGGCGACGTGCGCGCCGACTTCGGAACCGCCGCGAACGCCTGGGCGGGCGGATCGGGCGGCAGCGTCATTCTCGACGCGCGCACGATCGTCACCGGTCCGTGGACCAACATCACCGCGAACGGCGCGGATGAAGGCAACGAAGTGAACGCGGATGCGGGCGGCGGGGGCGGACGCATGTCGATTCGCGCGTCCGAGCGCCTCGACATCGATGCCGCGCTCACGCGCCTCGATGCGCACGGCGGCAAGAACGCCGCAACGGCGGCGGGCACGCACACCGACGGCGGCGCGGGCACGATCCATCTCGTGCGTCCGGGCGCGATCAACGGCGAGTTGATCGTCTCGAACGTCACCACCACGAATCACCTCTCGCTCGCGACGCCGCTTTCAGGCGATCTCGCGTTCGACGCGATCACGATCGGCCCGCGTGCGCTCGTGGTCCTGGATGCTCCGTACACGCTGCCCGAGGGGGTTGCTGTCAGTGTGCACTCCTCGGCGAAAGTGATTGCGCAGGCGGACCAGCCTGCAATCACGCTCGTGTCGGTCACACCGACCGCAGGCTCGGCAGTTGCGCAGAGCACGTCGATCGTTGCGCGCTACACGGCGCAATCGCTCGCAGGCGTGCATGACGTGCGCGCGATTCTCAGCGTGCAGCCGAACGATGCCTTCAACTTCACGCGCACGTATCCGGTGACCGTCGCGGAGACTCCGATCACAGCGAGCATTCCGGCGAGCGTGCCGGAAGGACCGGCGACGCTGAAACTGCGCGTCACCGATCGCGCGGGCCGTTCATTCGAGACCGCGCCGGTTTCATTCAACGTCATCACGAACGCAGCTCCGACCATCACGCAGTTCGATGTGACCCCGGTAGCGATGTACGCAGGTCACACGATCACAGTGGCGAGCGCGGCGAGCGACGACTTCGGCGTCACGTCGCTCACGTTGTCGAGCAGCGCGGGCACGGTCACGTCGCAATCGCCGGTCACGACCGGCACGTCGATGTCGCGCGGGTTCACCGTCGCAGTGCCGGTGACGGCGGCGGCGGGAACGCCGGTCAATCTCACGCTTTCCGCACTCGACGCGTTCCCGAATCGTGTCGCCACGACGCAGACCAAGAGCGTCGAAATTCTTCACGACACCGTTGCGCCGTCGATGACGGTCGCGCGTCCGCTCGCAAGCGAACAGTTCAACGAAGGCGCGGGCGCGACGTTCCCGGTGCAGGTCACCGCGACCGACGCGGAAGTCGCCGTCAAGAGCGTCGTCGCGACGTTCGAAGGCACGAACTACACGCTGAATCTCGTCGGCGGCGTCTACTCCGCGAACCTTCCGGTTCCGAGCGTCGACGGCGTCGATCCCGTCGAGAAGTCGGTGCACATCGTCGCGCTCGACTACGAGAACAACCCGACAGCGACCGACGTCACGATTTACGTCAAGCCGCTCATCGATCCGCTCGCGCCGAGCGTGGCGTGGATCTGCTCGAGCTCCGGTGCGATGTATCCCGCCGGCTATGAACTGCGTCTGCGCGTTTCCGCGTCGGCGCCGAGCGGCAGCTCCATCACCAGCGTCGTGATCTCCGTCGACGGCCAGTCGCCGCTCACGATCACCACTCCGGCTTCGGGCCAGTGGGAAGGCAAGTTCCGCATTCCGGTCGATGCCGTCGCCGGCACGGTCTTTACCGGCCGCGCGAAAGCAACGACCCTCGGCGGCAAGGAAACGACGATCACCGCGACGTTCACCGTCGTCTCCGGAACGCGCCTCGCGAACTCCGCGTCGACGATCAACGCGAACGACACCGCATTCGGTCCGCAGTCGACGTACATCGTCGAAGCGGGCGGCGTGCTGACGATCATCGGTCCGCGCGCGCTCAAGAACCTCGTCGTCCTCGACACCGGCGTCGTCATTCATCAGCAGGTGAGCACGACGACTCCCGACGCGCTCACGGTCGAGAAGCTCTACGTCGGCTGCGACGCGCGCATCGACGTCAGCGCGAAGGGCTACGGCCGCAACACGTCGCTTCCGGGCATCGCAACGCCGCTCGATTCATCGGGTGGCGGTCACATCGGACGCGGCGGCAGCTGGGCGGGCACCATGACCGGTGCGACGTACGGCAGCATCTACAAGCCGATCGAGAAGGGTGGCGGCGGACATTCGCTCGACGGCAGCCGCCCGGCGAACGGCGGTGGCGTGCTGCGTCTCAACGCGTCGTCGGCCATCACGATCGACGGCTCGATCAAGGCGAACGGACTCGATCAGGACACCTGGGGCTCCGGCGCCGGCGGCTCGATCTGGATCACGACGCCGGGACAGATCTCCGGCGGCGGCGCGATCGAAGTGCGCGGCGGCGGCGACGCGAACAATCGCAGCGGCGGCGGTGGCGGTGCGATCGCGATCGAGTACGGCTCGCTCGCGGGCACTCTCGTCAACAATCTCCTCGTCCGCGGCGGCATCTCGACCTCGGGACAGCCGGGCGGATCGGGCTCGATTTACCTGAAGGGACCGCAGTCGACCTACGGCGATCTGATCGTCGACAACCGCAACCTCAACGCTACGTATTGGACCGAGCTGCCGTGGCTCGGCGCGGAGAAGGTCGGCGCCGTCAACGGCACGACCGCGACGCTCGCGGAGCGCGCGTACATTCCCGAATCTCACGTTGGCAACTGGGTGCGAGTCATCGCTCCCGATGGCAGTGTGCGCGGCACGTGGCGCATCGCGTCCATCGCGAACGACCCGGGCACGGCGTTGCCGATCTACGGGTCGTACTTCACCAGCGACGCCGTCACGTACGACGGATACCTGATCTACACGGAGCCCGGCTACGTCAACCTCGGCGCGACGCGCAAGCTGATCGCCGCGAAGTACGAGAACGGCCAGTGGCTGTACGACCAGGACGACGGCCAGCCGTTCCAGGCGTTCACGCCGAAAGCGACCGACCGCGTCTTCGCCACGTTCCGCAAGAACAGCGGCGGCATCTACGAAGTCGAGCAGCTGCGCTGCGGCACGACGTGCGGCAGCATCAACGGAATCCAGATCGCCGAAGTCGTCGCCGGCATGATCCGCGGCAACACCTACTTCGGCCAGTATCAGAGCACCGAGGCTCGGTGGATCGGGACGGAGCTGAGCGAATTCTTCTTCGGCTACGACGGCGATGCGCGCAACTTCGCGCTCGCGCAACTCCCGCCGATGATCACGCTCGAGTCGGCGGACGGCACGGCGGTCACGTTGCAGCCGGGCGACACGCTGCGCGGCATCTATCGCTTCGACAACGTCACGATCAAGGGCAAGGCGAAAGTCGTCTCCCGCGACATCGTCGAATCGACGAACGCACCGGTCATCGAGAGCGGATCGACGTACGCACCGGGCGATGTGTCCGGACCGGCGATCGACGCGACGAAGGTTTCGTTCATCAAAGGCAAGACCTCACCGATCGCCGTCGGTCAGGCCGGCGCGGTCTCCGATCCGGACGGCAAGGTCGACGTGTTCCTGCGCAATGCCGCGAAGCCGGTGCCTCCGCGATACATGGAGACCATCGGCGGCAACGGCATGCAGGCGACGCGCATGAGCACGGCGCTGCAGTTGCGCAAGATCAACAACAACAACGCGTGGGGCTCGATCAGCTTCAAGGAGCCGATCGGCGATTACGCGTACGTCAGCTTCCGCGTGTCGACGGTCGGATATCTCGCCGGCATGGGCCTGGAGAACCACTACTTCCACTTCCCCTCCGGCGGACGATGGGAAGTCTGGGTCAACGACGCGTGGAGCAACTCGGGGAACAAGCAGGGCAACCTCACCAACGCGACGCTGTTCCGCCTCGAGCGATCGGGGAGCACGCTGCGCTGGTACGTCGATGACGTGCTGCAGTACGAAACCACCGTCTCGAACCTCACGAAAAACACGCGCTTCTTCTTCTCGGGGCAACCCGACTGGGCCGACTTCGAGCCGGTCGAGTACTACTCGAGCAGTCTCGGACTCCTCGGCAACGTCGCCGCGACGAATGGCTCGTTCTCCGTTCCGGTCTTCGGCGCGCCTGGCGATGCGGTGATGATCTCTGCACGCGATCGTCACGGCTGGCCGGCGGTCGACGAGACTGCAGCTGCCGCGCGCGCGTGGCCGCAGACGACGGGCGAGATTTCGCTCGGCACGATCCCGAATGACTTCGGCATCCAGAGCGTCACGTTCCCGAATCCCATCACCGGCGGCCGCACGACAACCGGCACCGTCACGTTCCGCAGCGCAGCGGGCACCGACGGCGCGCTGATCAGTCTCGCGACGCCGAGCACCGACGTCACACTCGCGGCTTCGTCCTGCACGATCGCCGCGGGCGCGACCACGTGCACGGTCAGCATCACGACGAAGCCCGTCACCGGTCCGGTCGATGTTCCGATCACCGCGACGTGGGGCGGCGCGCCGACCATCGGAACGCTGCAACTCGTGAAGGACGCGACTCCGCCGTCCGTCACGATCACGCAGCCGGCCGCCAACGCGCAGTTCACCGAAGGCAACACGAACAAGATCGCGCTCAAGGCCACGATCGTCGACGACGACTCGGGCGTGAAGAGCGCCTACGCCACGATCGACGGACAGAGCTACAACCTCACGAAAGACACGCCTGCGAATGTGTGGAAAGGCGACCTCCCGGTTCCGTTCATCGACGGCACCGCGAATGTCACGAAGGACGTCACCGTCTTCGGCGTCGACAACAACGACAACACCGGCAACAGCGCGGCGCTCCCGGTCGTCATCGTGCCGATCGTCGACGCGTCGCTCCCGACCGTGAAGTGGGAGTGCGCGGGCAGCTCCGACGCGCTGTTCCCCGTCGGCTACGGCGCGCGTCTGCGCGTCTCCGCGAAACCGCCGAACGGCACGAACCTCGTGCAGCGCGTCGACATCGCCGTCACCGATCCGAACGGCGGAACCGTCGTCTACACCGGCAGCTCGCTCGGCAGCGATCTCTACGAAATCATCTTCCCGGTGCCCGACGTCGCAACCGACGGCGCGCGCTTCAACGTGCACGCAACGGCATTGCTCGCCGGCGGCGGCACGCAGTCCGTCGACACGTCGTTCGCAGTCATGAAGGGCGCCGTCGACATCACCGGCAGAACCATCGCCGCGAATGATGCGACGTACAACAACGCATCCGTCTTCATCACGAACGGCACCACGACGATCTCCGGTCCGCACACGTTCACGCGGCTCGCGGTGCTCGCCGGCGGCAATCTCGTGCACGCAAACGGCGACACGAGCGGCGTCGACATCACGACGACCGGCGGCACGTACGTCGAGTGCGGTGCGTCGGTCGACGTCAGCGGCCGCGGCTACACGTCGGAGCGCACGTATCCGGGTGAATACGGATCGGCGCACGGCAGCGCAGGCAGCCACCTCGGACGCGGCGGATTCGACGCCGGCGCCGGTATCTTCAGCCGCACCGGCACGACGTTCGGCAGCATCAAACAGCCGCGCGAATTCGGCGGGGGCGGCGCGTACACGAGCGGCACCGCGGGCGGTGGACGCATTCACATCGCCGCGAAATCGTTCGGCATCGACGGCAGCGTTCGCGCGAATGGCGCGGATGCGAGCACATGGGGCGGCGGCGCAGGCGGCTCGGTCTGGATCTCCACCGAGAAGATGACCGGCGAAGGAGTCATCGAAGCGCGCGGCGCGAAGACGAACAACGGCGGCGGCGGCGGCACGATCTCCATCGAATACAGCGATCCGCAATCCGGCGGCACGTGGTCGTCGAAGCTGAACGTCCTCGGCTACGCCGGTTCGGAAGCGTCACGCACATCCGCCGGCGGCACGATGTTCGTGAAGGGACCGTCGTCGCAGTTCGGCACGGTCACCATCGATCACGGCACCATCACCGGGCGCGCGACGGAATTCCCATCGTTCGGCACGCGCACCGTCACGTCGGTGAGCGCGGCAGGCGCGAAGCTCAGCGGCGAGAAGTGGGTCCCGCCGTATTTCGCCGGACACGAAGTCGAAGTCACGTCATCGACCGGCACGGTCAAGGGCATCGCCCGCGTCAGCTCCATCGACAACGGCTACTACCGCCACATCGAAGTGGGCGAGCAGTTCCTGCTCGACACCACGAGCGCCATGCCGGCGGGTTACATCGCGTACATCGAGAAGACCGCGAGCCAGCACGGCATCGCCTCCGTTCAGCCGGCCGATGGCCATTACGTCGTCATTGCCTACATCAACGGTGTATGGCGCTACGAAGACAACAACGGCTTCAACCCCGTGTTCACGCCCGAGGCGACGGATCGCATCTTCGCGACGTTCACCAAATCCGGCAACTCGATGACGTACACGCCGATCACCTGCCCGGTGAGCGGCTGCACGGCGATCAACGGCATGCAGACCGCCGACGTCATTCACGCCGGCACGTTCGAGCCGAACTGGATGCGCAACAACGACTCGAACCAGGAATACGAGATGACCTTGCGCGATGTGCTCATCGGCGCAGGCACCGTTCCCGACGTCAAGTTCGATCCGGTCGAAGGCTCGTTCACGATCGAGCCGGGCGACAGGATTCAGGGCATCTATCGCTTCGATGAAGTCCGCACACTGCACGGCGAGCTGCTGATCTCGAACGATCCGCTGCGCATCGGCGCCGCGGGCGTCACGCAGATCATCGGACCGGCCGCGGTGAACGGCTCCATCGAATATCTGCAGCCGATCGTTGGCAAGACCGTGCAGGTTTCGGGCATCGTCTCGCTGTCTTCGGTCAAGGCCGACGACATGACCGTTGCCGCGGGCTCAGTGCTTTCGCATCCGTACACGAGCTACGGCAGCGACACGAGCCTGACGCTCGACATCAGGAACACACTCACCGTCACCGGAACCATCGACGCGAGCGGACGTGGTTACGTCGCCGAGTACACGTATCCGGGCGAGCTCGGCTCGACCCACGGATCGTCGGGCAGCCACATCGGCCGCGGCGGTTTCGACTACGGTGCGAATCCGCTCGGAGCGCCGGGCGCGAGCTTCGGCAACCTCCGCCGTCCGCAGGAGCTGGGTGCCGGTGGTGGTTACACCAGCGGCACGCGCGGCGGTGGACGCGTTCGCGTGATGACGAACAATCTCGTCATCGACGGCTCGATCCTCGCGAACGGCAGCGATGCCGGAACGTGGGGCGGCGGCTCGGGCGGATCGCTGTGGATCACCGCGGGCAAGATCACGGGCAACGGCCTCGTCGAAGCACGCGGAGCGCGCACGAACAACGGCGGCGGCGGCGGAGCGATCTCCGTCGAATACACCGACGCGCAGTCGGCCGGCTCCTGGCTCACGCGGATCAATGCTGTCGGGTACTTCGGCAGTGAGTCGCAGCGCAGTTCCGGCGCAGGCTCGGTCTACATCAAGGGACCGGCGAACACGAACGGCAATCTAACGGTCGACAACGGCTCGCTCGCAGGCCAGACGTCCGAGCTGCCGTCGCTCGCGTCGCGCACGATCATCGCCACGACCGCGAACGGCGGCTATCGCCTCAGCGGCATCAAGTGGGTTCCGCCGTATCTCGCTGGCAACGACGTCGAAGTCACGACCGCGGCCGGCGTGGTGAAGGGCGTCGCGCGCATCAGCGCCATCAACAACGGCTGGTATCGCCAGGTGCCGGTGAGCGAGTACTACCTGCTCGACTCCACCAGCGCGATGCCGCCCGGCTATATCGCGTTCATGGAGAAAACCGCCGGACAACGCGGCCTCTCCAACCAGGCGACCGACAGCCATTACGCCGTCATCGCGTTCGTCAGCGGCGCGTGGCGCTATGAAGACAACAACGGCTTCAACCTCGCGTTCACGCCCGATCCGACCGATCGCATCTTCGCGTCGTTCGCGAAGACGAACACCACGATGACGTACACACCGATCGTCTGCCCGGCCACCGGCTGCACGGCGATCAACGGCATCCAGACCGCGGAGGTCGTGCGCGCCGGCTTGTTCGAGCCGAACATCATGCGCGGTGGTGATTC
>DATKFO010000215.1:0-2905 GCA_035544355.1 Thermoanaerobaculia bacterium | reverse complement strand
TACAACGTCCACGCAGCGACCGTATCGAGCGAGCGCGCGTGCGCGAAGTCGTCATCATCCGCGCGCTGCTTGAGCAAACGCTTCACGTCCTTCGCGAGCATTCCGTTCGGATAGCCGCGGAGGAATTGCTCGAGGGCCGCGCGTCCGCCTTCGCGCGCCTGCTCGAATGCGAGCGCCTCGCGGCGATTCGTCTCCGCGCGTGCGCTGCGATTCGCGTCGGGAAATTCTTCGAGATACGCCTGCCACGCGGTCGCGGTCTTCATCTCGCTCGCCACCGCCCACGCGGTTTCTTCGCGAGCGCGCGACGCTTCGAGCCGCTGCTTCGCCGCAGGCGCGTGGCGATCCGATCCCCAGCGCTCGAGATAGTCGAGCCACGCGTCTTCGGTATCCATCGCCGCCGCGGTGTCGAACGCCATGCGCTCCGCGATCGCGCGCTGCGCCTCGTAGCTGAACGCGGACACCGGATACTGCGCGAGAAAATCGCGGAACGCGACGTACGAATCCGCGGCGACGGCGCGCATCCACGCGACGTCCGATCGCACTTCCGGAACGTTCTCCGCAATGGTCTCGTCGAGCGTAGGCTGCAGCTTCAACACCTCGGCACGCGTGAACGTTCCGAGCTCGCGCGTCGCGAACGGCAGCAGCGCGTACGCAAACGAGCGCGCGTCGGAGAAGCGCCGCTTCCGATCTTTCTCGAGCGTTTTGAAAATCACCGTTTCGAGGCCCGCAGGAAATTCGAGATCGGGTTGCACTTCGCGGAACGGCGGCACCGGCTGCGTCAGATGTTTGACGATGTACTGATTCGGCGTGCGCGCCTGGAAGGGGGGCACGCCGAGGAGCATCTCGTAGAGCACGACGCCGAGCGAGTAGAGATCGGCGCGGCCGTCGATCTGCTCCCCTTCTTCGAGCTCGCCGAGCTGCTCGGGCGACATGTACTTCGGATTGCCGACGATGAGGCCGGAGTGCGTCGTGTCGATGCCGCCGGAGACATCCTTCGCCACGCCGAGGTCGATGATCTTCGCGATCAGATGCTCGTCGGTGTCGTACTGCATCATGATGTTGTCGGCGGAGATGTCGCGATGCAGCAGGCCGCGGCGATGGATGTGATCGAGTCCGTTGAGCACCTGCGTCGCGACGTCGGCCGCGAGCGCAAGCGGAAAGCGTCCGTTCTTCGCGCTCCACTGCCGCACGGTCGTGCCGTCGATGTACTCGGTGACCATGAAGCTCGTGCCGTCGTCCATGATCGAGAAGTCGTGCACGACGGCGACGTTCGGATGATGGATCTGCGTGGCGAGCCGCGCTTCGCGCAGAAAGCGTCCGCGGCTCGTGTCGTCCGCGAGCAGTCCCGCCTTCATCACTTTGACGCAGCGGTACGCGCCAAGATGGACGTGGCGGACTTTGTAGACCTCTCCCATTCCGCCGGCGCCGAGAAGGCCGACGATCTCGTATTTCCCGTCGAGCACCGCACCCGGCACCAGAGCAGACGCACCGAATCCTCGGCTCCCGCTGCTGGACATGCCGCCAAATTACGCCGACGCGGCGAGCGCGGCAACTTCGCGTTTCATCGGGAGGGCCGCAGCGATCGCGCGACGAGTCCGATTCCGCCGAGGAGCAGGACGAGCATCACGATCGTGTTGAAGAGCGACGTCGGCTGAAAGTAGACGTCGAGATTCGCGAGGATCCCCGCGAAGATGATCACCGCGCCGGCGACCGTGAGCACCCATCCCACGATCGACTTTCCGTCGAAGAAGAGGAAGGCGATCCCGATGACGAGCGGCAGCAGCGTGAGGCCGAACGAGCTGCGTCCCCAGAAGTGCCAGTAGCCGCTCGTGACCGTCACCTGGTTCGTCAGCAGGTAGCCGCCGGCGACGGTCATGACGAGCCCGAGGAGGAAGGTGCCGAGTCCGCCGGAGGTGCCGCCGGCGCCGCGAAGGTGCGATGCGTCCATGGAGTAAGTGTACCGTCGCCGCGGTTTTCATTCTTTGCGTGTACCTACATTGCTAACTTCCCGTTACAATGGCGCGCGCAGGAGGTTCGTGGAAGGATGAACAAGCGAACCGATCTCTCCCGTGAAGACTATCTGACGATGAACCGTCTCTGCCTGAGCGCGAGCCTCCGGCGGACGGAACGGCTCGTGACCCGGCACTACGACGCGCGGCTCGCGAACGCGGGCGTGACCGCGGTGCAACTCCCGATTCTCTCCATCATCGCGGCGGTGGAGTACCCGACGTTCCGCCTCCTCGCGGAGCAGCTCGAGCTCGACCGCTCGACGCTCTCGCGCAACCTCACCATCCTCGAGCGCGACGGCCTCGTCGAGCTCGGCGCGCCATCCGGCCCCAAGCCCGGCAAGCTGGCGCTCACGCGAAGAGGCCGCGACGCCCTCCGCCGCGCGCACAAGCAGTGGCAAAAAGCGCACGGCGAGCTCGTCGACGCCCTCGAGTCGCGGAAGGTCGACGAGGGGCTGGCGTTTTTGAAGACGCTACGCGCGAAGGTGCGGGGCGGGCGGTAGATCCCGTCTGACGCGATCCGCCCTCGAGATCACCACCGTCTTTCCGATCTTGACGGAACGCTGCGCGCAAGAAGATCAACGCGCCTCCGATGGTGGAACGCTGCAGCAACCGGCGCGCGCACGTGCGCTCCGGGCGCGACGCATTGCGACACAGCGTGCGCGCGCGTGTGACACGGGAGTGACGCATTGCGACACGGCGTGCGCGCACGTGTGACACGGGAGCGACGCATTGCGACACGGCATGCGCGCACGTGTGACACGGGCGCGACGCATTGCGACACGGCGTGCGCGCACGTGTGCTCCGGGAGTGACGCGTTGCGACACGGCAGGTGTGCACTGCGCACGGGGCGTGTAGCGTTGCTACACGGCAGGTGTAGCAGTGCGCACCGGACGCGC
>DATKFO010000214.1:0-3062 GCA_035544355.1 Thermoanaerobaculia bacterium | reverse complement strand
TCCGCGGATGATCACCTGGTTCGTTTCAACGTCCGTATGGACCTTGAACGTCGGATCTTCCTGCATCAACTTGGCGAGCGCGACACCCATTTTTTCCTGATCGACCTTGGTCTTCGGTTCGATGGCGACCGCGATGACCGGCTCGGGGAACGTCATCGTCTCGAGGACGATCGGATGATTCTTGTCGCAGATCGTGTCGCCGGTCGTGACGTTGCGCAGTCCGACCGCGGCGCCGATGTCGCCCGCCCACACTTCCTTGATCTCTTCGCGCTTGTTCGCGTGCATCTGCAGCAGGCGGCCGATGCGCTCGGTGTTGCCCTTCGTCGTGTTGAGCACCGCGGTGCCCTGCGCGACGTGACCCGAGTACACGCGGAAGAACGCCAGCTGACCGACGAACGGGTCGGTCATGATCTTGAACACGAGCGCCGAGAACGGCTCTTTGTCGTCGGCCTTGCGCTCGACCGCCGACTCATCATCGGGGTTGATGCCTTTGACCGGCGGAATGTCGACGGGTGACGGCAGGTAGTCGACGACTGCGTCGAGCAGCGGCTGCACGCCTTTGTTCTTGAACGCCGAGCCACACATGACCGGCGTGATCTTCTGAGCGATCGTCGCCTCGCGCAGCGCGTTCTTCAGCTCGGAAATCTCGAGCGTTTCGCCGGCGAGGTACTTCTCGAGCAGCTCGTCGTGCTGTTCGGCGATCGACTCGACCATCTTCTCGCGATAGTGCTCGGCATCCGCGCGGAGCTCGGCCGGAATCTCTTCGATCTCGTACTTCGCGCCGAGGGTCTCGTCTTTGAAGACGAGCGCCTTCATCTGCACGAGATCGATGACGCCTTTGAAATGCTCTTCGGCGCCGATCGGAAGCTGCAGAGGAACGGCGTTCTTGCCGAGCTTCTGGCGAACCTGATTCACGACGGCGAGAAAGTTCGCGCCGATGCGATCCATCTTGTTGACGAAGGCGATGCGCGGAACGCCGTACTTGTCGGCCTGGCGCCAAACGGTCTCGGACTGCGGCTCTACGCCGCCGACCGCACAGAACACACCGACCGCGCCGTCGAGAACGCGGAGCGAGCGCTCCACTTCGACGGTGAAGTCGACGTGACCCGGAGTGTCGATGATGTTGACGCGATGCTCGCCCCAGAATGCAGTGGTGGCGGCCGACGTGATCGTGATGCCGCGCTCCTGCTCCTGAACCATCCAGTCCATCGTGGCGGTGCCTTCGTGGACTTCACCGATCTTATGCGTACGGCCGGTGTAGTAGAGGATGCGTTCGGTAGTCGTGGTCTTTCCGGCATCGATGTGGGCCATGATGCCGATGTTCCGCGTCTTTTCCAGAGGTACCTGACGTGCCATGTTCTTTCTTCTTCCGCCTCACGCGACAGCAAACGACGCACGCCTCCGGCGGGGAGGCGCATTCAAGGTTCGATGTTTAAGTTTCCCGTTGCTCGGTCCGGAACCGCAGAACAGTTGCTTCTGTGTTATCCGGTCGAGACGGAGCTACGGAAACTGCTTGTGGATGCCGGATTCAAGCATCCGGCAAAAGTTATCCACCCCGAAGGGCAGAGGATTTGTTTCGCCCCTCGCGGGGCGAAGGATATTACCACCGATAGTGAGCGAACGCCTTGTTGGCTTCCGCCATCTTGTGCGTATCTTCGCGCTTCTTGATCGCGTTGCCGCGATTGTTCGCCGCGTCGAGAATCTCTCCGGCGAGCTTGTCCTGCATCGTCTTCTCGCCACGCGACTGTGCGTAGCTGATCAGCCAGCGGATCGCGAGCGCCGTGCGGCGGGTCGGCCGCACTTCGATCGGAACCTGATAGTTCGAGCCACCGACGCGGCGGCTCTTCACTTCGAGGGCCGGCTTCACGTTGTCGACGGCCTTCTTGAAGATCTTGAGCGGATCGTCTTTCGCGCGATCCTCGACCTTCTTGAGAGCGCCGTAGAACACGCTCTCGGCGACCGACTTCTTGCCGTCGCTCATGAGCGAGTTGATGAACTTGGTGATCAGCTGGCTGTTGTACACGGGATCCGGCAGGATCTCGCGCTTCGGAACTTCTCTGCGTCTCGGCATCGTCGATTCCCTTTACGCCTTCTTCGGACGCTTCGCGCCGTACTTGCTGCGGCTCTGCATGCGCTTGGCGACGCCGACGGCGTCGAGCGTGCCGCGAATCACGTGATAGCGAACGCCCGGAAGGTCTTTCACACGGCCGCCGCGAATCAGGACGATCGAGTGCTCCTGGAGGTTATGGCCGACGCCGGGGATGTAGGTCGTGACTTCGATTCCGTTGGTGAGACGAACGCGCGCGACCTTGCGGAGCGCCGAGTTCGGCTTCTTCGGCGTCGAGGTGTAGACGCGCGTGCATACGCCGCGCTTCTGCGGGCTCGACTGCAGCGCCGGCGACTTGGTCTTGTAGCCAACCTTGTCGCGACCCTGACTGACTAGCTGGTTGATCGTTGGCATTGGATTCCATATCCTTCTTCGAAGACACCTACAGCGAAAGAAACCCCTTCCGGGGGAAAAAACCCGCGCACTCTACGTACGCGTCTGGACTTTGTCAAG
This sequence comes from Thermoanaerobaculia bacterium, assembly GCA_035544355.1. GTDB lineage: Bacteria > Acidobacteriota > Thermoanaerobaculia > Gp7-AA8 > Gp7-AA8 > DATKFO01. Next base: position 502 of record DATKFO010000214.1, on the reverse strand, counting down.
CCCGGATCGAGCCTAACGTGTCGTAAATGAAGGCTATTCCGAGCGCGGACGACGCACGCGGAGCAGCGCGAGCAGGAGGACTGTGATCCCCGCGCCGCATGCTCCCAACACGAGTCCGGGCGGCATGTATTGCATCGCGATGCGATGGTGCCCCGGTCCGACGACGACACCGCGCGACAACACGTTCACGTCGCGAATCTCGACCGGTTGCCCGTCGACGGCGGCCGTCCATCCTTCGGCAAACGTGTCATGCAGAACAACCAGACCTCCGCTTTGGCTGAAGACGTCGATGTCTGCGGTCGAGTCCGCCGGATAGAGAACGGTCGCGCTCCCCTGGTGATCGCGAAACTCCGCTCGAGGCCGGTAGCCGCGGTTGAGGCGGATTTCCAGCGAAGGCGACTGGAACACGAGCGGCCAGCGCGGACCCGTCAGCGTCTTCGAGAGCATCGTGTCGCGTAGCCGCGGATCGGGATTCGTGTACACCGACGCGAAGTATGCGAGG
>DATKFO010000213.1:0-12682 GCA_035544355.1 Thermoanaerobaculia bacterium | reverse complement strand
AACGCGAAGATCGATGCGAGCGCGAGCCGGCGATTGCCGCCGCGGAACGGACGCGATTGCAGGAGCGCGAACACGAACGCTGCGACTTTGTCGTGGAACAGCGGGTATGCCTCGCGGCCGAGGGTCATTACTTGCGGGCGTTGGACGGCGTTGAGGAGGCCGAACTGCGATTCGATGACGCCGGGATGCGCCTGGTTTCCGCCGAACTCTGTCGATACGGCTTTGTGAAGCTCGACGACGTCCTGAACGGAGAGATAGCGAACGCCGGTGCCGCCGCCGTCAGTCGGTGAGACGCCGGAAGGTGTTGGGGTACTTCTTGACAGCGCGCTTGAAGGCGTTGGCGACGAGGGGGTTGCTGAAGCCGGTCTCGTCGTCGGCTGCGGCGCGGATTTGGGTTTTGGCGCCGGCTTTGGTGCTGCTGCTTTCGGCTTTGGCGCTGGCTTGCGGCTTTCCGCCTTTGACGGCTTTTGGGCTTTCGGGGCTGGCTTTGGCTTTTGCGGGGGCTTCTTTGCGGCCGGTTTCGGCTTTGGCGCCGGCTTCTTTGCCGGCTTTTTTCCCTGAGGCTTTGGTTTCTGCTTTGGCTGATTTCGCTTTTGCTTTGTCGCCATGCGTCATTTCAGTCCTCAGCGGGACATTGTGCGCTGGTTAAGTGCTTGAGTCAATGGTAGTTACGCCATCGTCAAGTCTTGACCCGCTAGTATCGGAAAGGGAATGTCGCGACTAAGTTACTGAAAATCGGGAGGTTACGCGCGTTTCACGCGGTGCACTGCATTATGTGCATCATTCGGCAGGCTCATCGCCTGAGCCAGACGCGTCCTCATTCATCGGCTTCGCGTCGATGGCCAGGAAGTCCTTCCCTTTGGTCGCCAGCGTGAAGTTCTCGCCCGGCGCGTCGGTGGTCACGAACCCCTTCGAAACGAGCCCGGCCGGTGCGTCGCCGCCTCCGAAGGGGTGCTTGATCGCCTTGATCGCGGCGAGGCCGAGCGTCTCGGTGTTCAAACGGCGGAACTCCTGAAGGACGCGGATCTCCTGAGTCGTCAGATCGTTTGGAAGGATGATCGGCATGGCGGGATTGTAGAGGCGCAGAGGTGCATAGGTACAGAGGTCTGGTTCAGGTTCATAGGTGCATAGGTTCAGAGGTACACAGGGATCAAACCCCTATGCAGCTGTGTACCTATGCACCTGTGCACCTATGTCAGGCTCCTCGGTCACCCTGGCATCGCGGGCACCAGTACGTTCCCCGCACATCCACGCCGTGCTTGCGGAACTCGATGCGCGTTCCGCACACGCGGCACGGTTCGCCTGCGCGGCCGAAGACCCATTCCGCTTTGCGTGGATCCATGCTGCCGGTCGTCCAGCGTCCCGCTTCGCGCTTCGTGACGTTCACTTGCATCAGCTTGCGCGCGGTCTTCAGCAGCGACGCGAGTTGCGCATCGCTCACGTTCGCGACGCGCGTGAACGGATTGATCTTTTCGATGAACAGCAATTCGTTTTTGTACTCGTTGCCGATTCCCGCGATGACGCGCTGATTCAGCAGGACCTCGGCGATCTCGAGCTCGTTGTGCGCGCGGATGCGTTGGATCGCGTCGTCGACGTCGAACGTTTCGCCGAGGAGGTCGGGGCCGATCTCGATTTCTGCGAGGCTGCGTGCGTTGTGAAACTCGGCGACCGGCACGTTGAACGCGACCGCGACGAAGTCGCTCGTCCCGATCACGATGCGCATGTCGATCCGCCGTTTCTGCCAGCGCTCGCCCGGACGATAGATGTGCCACGAGCCGTTCATGCGCATGTGCGTGCGCAGATGCAGATTGCCGGAGAAATCGAAGATGAGGTTCTTGCCGTTCGCGACGACGCGCTCGATCGTGCGGCCGGCCACTTCGACGCGTGCGAGTTGCGCGTACACGCTCTCGAATCGCGTCACGCGTTTTCCCGCGAGCGCCGTATGCAGCGTGCGCGCGGCGCGATGAATGGTGTCGCCTTCGGGCATGAGGGTCGAGTTGCAGAGTTACAGAGTGGCAGAGTGGCAGAGTGGCAGAGATGTGACCGGACTCTCTGCAACTCTGTAACTCTGCAACTCCGTTCCACTCGTCTCAAATCCAATTCCGAATCTTCGGCCACAGCGCGCGCAGCGAGGTTTTCGGCCGCCGGCAGATGAAAATCGGATTGTCGTTCTCGTACGGCATCGCGTACGGGTGGTGCACGATGCCGGCCTGCTGCACGTCTTCGAAGATCGTCTCGAGCGTCTCGCGATCGTCGTCCATCACGATCATGACTTCGCCGGTGTAGTTGCGCGGTCCCCAGAAGAAATAGTTCTGATGTGCGCTGATCGCTTTCGGCAATCCGAGGGCGGGGCCGAAGTAGTCGATCGCTCCGGCCTGGCCGTAGTTCTGGCCGAAGATCGCGCACTTCGTTTTCTCCGCCGGCGTGAGCGTGTTGTACGCGCTCGCGACCTTCTCCGCCATCTCGCGCCAGCCGAACATGTCTGCGTATTGCTGCGGCAGCGGTCCCATGCGATGCGATTCCGTGCGCGGCGGCTCGAGGTGCAGGTTGCGTTGATAGACGATGTACGTTTCGACGGGAAGGATCGGCAGCGCGAGCGGCGCGATGATCGCTCCGCCGATGACGAGCAGCACGATGACTGCGACGCGTACCCATCGCAGCGATGCGGTCCAGCGCTCGATCGCGATCCCGCCGGCTGCGAACAACATCGGATACGCGGGCGAGAGGTAGTAGACCTTTCCCTTCATCACGACGAAGAGCGTGAACAGCGCGATGAAGCACCAGCCGAGAGCGCGATAACGTGGTGTGCGCAGCAGCCAGACAATGCCGATGATCCAGATCGGCAGCGTGAGCGGATGCATCAGCAGAATCTGTCCGCTGAAAAACGAGAGCGGCGTGACCGGCGTGTTCTTCGAGCTGCGCGCGATGATCTGCAGCAGCTCGATCGTCGCGAAGTCGTGGCGCACTTCCCAAATCAGATTCGGCAGGAAGAGCAGAACCGCGATCACGCCGCCGATCCAGATCCACGGACGGAGAAACGTGCGGCGATGCTCGCTCAGCAGAAGTCCGATCACGAACGCGAAGCCGAAGAACAGCGTCGTGTGTTTGTTCTCGAGCGAAAGGCCTGCGATCGCGCCGAACAACATCCAGCGCTTTTCCGACGCACCGTTGAAGATCGTCAGCGCGACGTAGACCATCCCCATCCAGAACAACGGCTCGAACGCGTTCATCGAGAGGAAGTGCGTCGTCGCGATCGTGACGGGCGCGATGAGCGCGCAGGTTGCGGCGAGAGTCTCCGCGAAGCGCGAGCCACCGAGCCGGCGTGCCAGCAAGCCGGTCAGGATGACGAGCGCGCCATGCGCGAGCACCGCGAGAATGCGAATGCCTGCGAGCGAATCGGCGAAGAGATGCCGCACGGTCCACGCGATGAGCGCAATCAGCGGCGGCTGATCGACGTAGCCCCAGTCGAGATGCTCGCCGCACGCGAGGTAATACAGCTCGTCGCGAAAGATGCCGTACTGCGTGATGCAAGCGACGTGAATCGCGACGGCGGCCGCAGCGATTGCGTAGAGATGGACGTTCTTGCGCACTACTTCACTCTCGAGAAATGCAGGCGCTCGAGCCGCGCAGTGCCGGAGAGCGCATTGAAATCCGCTTTCACGTCGAAGCCGTCGCCTTTCATCGTGATGAGGTAGCCGCTTCCGATGCGGAACGCGTTGGCAAACGTCGGCGTGAGCTCCTCGTCGTCATCGTCGGGATCGAGGTGAAGAAACAGCTTGCCGTCCTTCACGCGAAGCTCGTGCGTCGTCCAGATCTCGTCGCTCCGATAGCGGCCCGCGAGCTTTTTCAATTCGGCGAGCGACGGCTGCCACTCCGCCACGCGCTGATACGTCGCCTCATACCCCTCGGGCCGCGTGAGGCGAACGCGATCGTCCTCGAAATGCACGACGTCGGGATCGATCACCTGGCCGTTTCCGGCGAAGCCCGCGCGCAGCTCGCCGTCCTTGACGAAGAAACGCAGCAGCGCGTCGGTGTTCGGATCGCGATAGAGACCGGCGAGCTTCGGATCCCACGCCTGCTTCTTCGGCGGCGGAACGGGATCGAGGAACACGTCGCCGATCTCGCGGACGAGCGTGCCGGCCGGCGCGTCGCCGCGATTGCAGAGAACCGCGATCGACAGCTTCTTGTCGGGATACATCGTGAGATACGAGCGCCATCCCGCCGTGGCGCCGCTGTGGTAGATCTCCGGCGTACCGCGCGCGTTGCCGAGAAAGACGCCGAGGGCGTAGGTCGTCGCGCGGCCGTTCGTGAGTGTCGATGGCACGCGGATCTCCGGGAAGGCGGTGAGCACGCGCTCGTTCCAGCGCAACAGATCGCCGGCGGTCGTGAGGATGCAGCAGTTGCCGTAGATGTTCTCGAAGTGGATGTCGGTCTCGAAGCCGCCCTCGCGGCGCGGGTCATACGCCGCCGCGCGATTCTTCACGATGCGCGTCCAGTCGTCGCGCACGCTGCTGTGCGCCATCGTCGCAGGGGTGAAGATGCGCTCCTGCACGAACGCGGCAAACGAGGAGCCGGTCACGCGCTCGAGGATGATCGCCGCGAGGTTGTAGTTGCTGTTGCTGTACGACCATTCGGTGCCGGGCTTGAAGTTCAAAGCGCGCTGTTTCGACAGCAACTCGAGGACGTGCTTGTGCGAGTCGGCGCGCGTGCCGCGGCGCCACCCCTGCAGCGTCATGAGCGTTCCCCAGTCGCGGATGCCGCTCGTGTGCGCGAGCATCTGCCGGATCGTCACGTCGTCGTAGGCGGCCGCCGGCAGCTCGGGGATGTACTTGCGGACGCGGTCGTCGAGCGAGAGCTTGCCGTCGCGCGCGAGCAGCACCATCGCCGCGGCCGTGAACTGTTTCGAGACGGAGCCGGCTTCGAAGATCGTGTCGGGCGTGAGCGGGATGTCGTATTCGAGATTGGCCATGCCGAACGCACGCGTGATGAAGTCGCCTTGCGTCGCGACGCCGACCGTGCATCCCGGCTCGTTGCTCTTCGCATGCTTCGCGATGATGTCGTCGATCCGCTTCTCGATCGCGGGATCGGTCGCGAACAACGGCAGCGACAGGAACAGCAGCACGAAGATCAGTCGTTTCATCTCGCCCTCATCTGATAGCCCATCCCCGTCGATACGAATCCGAGCTCGGAAAGATATGGCGCGATCGCGCTTCGCTTCGCCGGCTCGCCGTCGATTTCGTTGATCAGCAGCGCGCGGCGCTTTCCGCTCGTGACGATCGACGCGAGCGCTGTCGCGATCGCGCGCGCGACCATACCGCGCGACGGCTCGTCTTCGGGCAGAAACGTGAAGAGCTGTTTCTCGCCGCGGCCGACGTACGCGGCGAGCATTCCGTTGACGAGGATGACGCTCGCGCCGACGCTGCGTGTGAGATTCGTGAGCTCGGTCGCGGGCCACTTCACGATCGTGCCGTACGGATTCGCGGGATCGGTCGCGGCGAGCAGCAGCGTCTCCGGCGCTTCGGGCTCGTCGCGCAGCGAGCGCAGAAGATCGATCGCACCGGGCGATGCAAATTGCGTCGCGCCGAGTCCGGCGATGAAGTAGCCGCGGCGAATGCGCCCCGCGTCTTCCATCGCCTTGAGCACCGGATACACCGCGCTGAATCCGCCGCTCACGTTCTCGGCGCCCGGCGCCTCGCGCGTGACGATGCCGTAGCGGGTGAGGAATTGCTGCGCAAGTGCGGTCGCGCGCTGCGTGTCCGTTCCCGCAGGCTGCGGCACGAGCGACCAGCGTCCTTGCGTCGAGGCAGGCGCAACGCGCCGCGAACGAAATCCCGACGCGCGCGGTGCTTTCGGTCGCGTGAAGGCGCGCAACGCGTGGAACGTGTCATTCGTGACTACGCTCTTCCATACGAGATCCCATAGTTCATTGACTAGATCGCCGGAGAAGCCGCCAACGTCGAGTTGAACCTGATTGAAGAACGACGCACCGTGCGAAGCGAGATATTCGCCCAACGGCGAACGGCCATCGGCCAACGAAGCAGGACGCAGCAGCGGCAAGTGATCGGTGAGGTACAGCGCGATGCGTCCGTCCTTCTCGCCGAGCGGCTCCACGCCCACCCACACAATCTCGCCCGCTGCGCTGAGCGTGTCGAGATCCGAGGGCCGGTATTCTTCGATGCGCGCGGCGAGAATCTCCGTCTCGAAAATCGACGCGGCCATCGGATAGCCCTGCAGCGTTTCGATCACTTCGAGCAGCGCATCGAGTCCGCGGCGTTTCTTCGTCGCGCCCTGCCACGACGCGAAGAGTCGCGCGAGCACGTACGGATCGACCGGTTCCGCTTCCTTGCGCAGTTTCGCGAGCGAGCGGCGGCGGATCGTGCGCAGCACGTCGTTGTCGCACCACTCGCGCTGCGTCCCCTGGGGACGGAACTCGCCTTCGATCAGGCGTCCGCGCTCGACGAATCGCTCGAGCGCAAGCGTCACGACCGCGACGCCGATGCCGTAGCGCCGCGCGACGTCCGGCGGCGTGAACGGTCCATGCGTGCGCGCGAAGCGCAGCACGAGATCGCCGGTGGCGTCGGCGACCGGTTGCAGATAGCGCTCCGCGATTCCGGCGGGCAGCGGCACGCCGACCGCGTCGCGATAACGTGCCGCGTCTTCGATCGCGATGAACCGCGATTCGCGCGCGATCGTGATCTCGACGATGCGCCGCGTTTTGGTCAGTTCATGTAGGACGGGCTTTAGCCTGTCCATCGGATCCGGACAGGCTGAAGCCTGTCCTACATCAGACCGCGCGGCGATTTCGTCCGTGCTGAGATCGCCGAGGCGCAGGAGCAGATCGTGGATCGCATCGGCGGAGCGCGCTTTGTGACGCTCGTCGAGATGCTGCAGCTCGAGCTCCGTTTGCGCGAGCGCTTCGGGATCGAGCAGCTCGCGGAGCTCGGGTTCGCCGAGGAGCTCGCGGAGTTGGGTTTGATCGATTGCGAGTGCTTGTGCGCGTCGCTCCGCGAGCGGCGCATCGCCGTCGTAGAGAAACGTTGCGACGTAGCGGAAGAGCACGGACGCAGCGAACGGCGAGGGCTTCTGCGTGTCGGAGGTGACGACGCGAATCGTGCGCTCGCGAATCTTCTTCATGATTCCGGCGAGCGCGGGCACGTCGAACACATCGCGCAGACACTCGCGATACGCCTCGAGAATGATCGGGAATGATCCGAAGCGCGACGCGACCTGCAACAAGTCGTATGCGCGCTTGCGCTGCTGCCACATCGGTGTGCGGCGATCGGGACGCATGCGCGGCAGCAGCAGCGCGCGCGCGGCCGCTTCGCGAAATTTCGCGGCGAACATTGAGCTCGAGCCGAGCTGGCGGATCACGAGCTGCTCGACTTCTTCGGGATCGGCCACCATCAGATCGCTCGCGGGCGGCCGTTCCGTTTCGGGGAAGCGCACGATGAATCCGTCGTCGCTCCACATCGTCTCGACGTCGATCGCGAGCTCGTTGCGAACTTTCGCGGTTACCGCCATCGCCCACGGCGCGTGAACCTTGCCGCCGAATGGAGAGAGCACGCAGACGCGCCAGTCGCCGAGCTCGTCGAGCACGCGCTCGATCACGATCGTGCGGTCGTCGGGCACCGCGCCGGTCGCGCGCTCCTGATCGTCGAGATACTGCAGGAAATTCTCGGCGGCGAGCTTGTCGAGATCGTGCTTCGTCGTGAGCCGCTCGATCGCGTCGGCGGGTTTCGACTCGCGCAATTCGCGCACGAGCTTGCCGATCTCTTCGCCGAACGGAACGCTGCGCTCCGCGGCGTCGGCCTTCCAGAACGGCATCTTGCCCGGCTGCCCAGGCGCAGGCGTGACGATGACGCGATCGTGCGTGATCTCTTCGATGCGCCACGTCGAGGCGCCGAGCATGAACGTCTCGCCGACGGCCGACTCGAACACCATCTCTTCATCGAGCTCGCCGACGCGCGCACTCGTCGTTTTCTCGGCGCCGGCGAGAAAGACGCCGTACAGACCGCGATCGGGAATCGTGCCGCCGCTCGTGATCGCGATGCGCTTCGCGCCTGCGCGCGGCGTGATCGTGTTCGCCACGCGGTCCCACGTGACGCGCGGCCGCAGCTCCGCGAATTCGTCGGACGGATAGAGTCCGGAGAGCATGTCGAGCACACCGTCGAACGCGCTGCGGCTCAACTCGGCGAATGGCGCAGCGCGGCGGATCGTCGCGAAGAGCTCATCGACGTTCCACGAATCGGTTGCGACGATCGCAACGAGCTGCTGCGCGAGCACGTCGAGCGGATTGCGCGGGTAGCGCGTCGGCTCGATTTTCCCGTCGTGCATCGCGCGGGTCACTGCGGCGCACGCGATGAGATCGCCGCGAAATTTCGGGAAGAGGATTCCTTCGCTGACGGCACCGACCTGATGCGACGCGCGGCCGATGCGCTGCATGCCGGACGCGATCGATGGCGGAGCCTCGATCTGGATCACAAGATCGATCGCGCCCATGTCGATCCCGAGCTCGAGCGATGACGTCGCGACGAGCGCGGGCAGTCGTCCCGACTTCAGCGCGTCTTCGATCTCAACGCGCTGTGCCCGCGCAATCGAACCGTGATGCGCCTGGACGAGCGTCTCGCCCGCGAGCTCGTTGAGCGCGGTCGCGAGGCGCTCCGCGAGCCGGCGCGCGTTGACGAAGATCAGCGTCGACGTGTGCGAGCGAATAAGATCGAGCAGGCGCGGATGAATCGCGGGCCAGATCGAGGGCGAGCGTGGTCCGAGGGAGGCGGGGCCGCTGACGATGTCGGTGGTTTGTGCGAGCTTCGCCATGTCTTCGACGGGCACGTCGACGCGAAGGGAGAGTTTCTTGCGCTCGCCGGTTTGGATGATTTCCACGGCGTGGTCACCGCCGAGGTAGCGCGCGACTTCTTCGACCGGATTCTGCGTCGCGGACAACCCAATCCGCTGCGGCTCGCGCTCACACAACAGGCTGAGGCGCTCGAGCGAGAGCGCGAGGTGCGCGCCGCGCTTGTTGGGGACGAGCGCGTGGATCTCGTCGACGATGATCGTTTCGACGCCGCGTAGCGACTCGCGCGCGTTCGACGTTAGCATCAGGTAAAGCGACTCGGGTGTGGTGATGAGAATGTCGGCGGGCTCGCGCAGAAATCGCGCGCGCTCGTTTTGCGGCGTGTCGCCGGTGCGAATCCACGCATCCGGAACGACGTATGCGTCGCCGCGCGACGTCGCGACGTTTGCGATTCCTGCGAGTGGAGATCGCAAATTGCGCTCGACGTCGACCGCGAGCGCTTTCAGCGGCGAAACGTACACGACGCGGCAGCGGCGCTCCTTCGGCGGACGCGGCGTGAACATCAAGCGATCGAGCGCCCACAGAAACGCGGTGAGTGTTTTGCCGCTGCCGGTCGGCGCGGTGATCAGCGTCCACTCGCCGCGCGCGATCGCGGGCCATCCGAGCTGTTGCGCGCGCGTCGGCTCGCGGAACGAGGCGACGAACCAGTCGCGGACGGCAGGATGAAAGGGATCCAGCGCAGACATCACTCAGGAGCCGGCATGCGGTAAGCGGACCATTCCTGCTGCGCCGGTCCGTACACGCCCGGCACGATCAACCCTTCCTGCCGCATCAGCACCGTCATCTGCCCGCGATGATGCACTTCGTGCTTGATCATCCTGCTCAGCGCATCGCCGCGCGTCCACACTTCGCCGTACGGATTCACTTCAACCAGTAGATCCTCATCGTGCCAGTGTTGCGGAACGAGCTCGCGAATTTTCTTCGCCTCGGCCTCGTAGCGATTCGCGATCTCCTCGGCAACGGTGAGCACCGGCGTGTCCGGATCCATCACGTCGATCGGCAATTCGATGCGCTGCAGCAGCTCGCTGAGACTCAGCACGATGTGCCACGCGACACGTCCGAGCGATCGTCCTTCCTCGGTCACGCGCCGCGCGAGCGACGCGTCGGTGAGGTTTCGCATCACGCGCTCCGTCGCGATGCTCTCTTCGGCCCAGTCGTGGAGGAAGTCCTCGATTTTTCTGAACATACGCGCCTACGATGCTGGACAAACGAGAACAGCCACTGCAACAATAGCAGGCAGTCTCCAGCGTGTAGATAGAGTGAAGGATGGGAGATGCGGCTGAAGGTGCTCGGCGCCTATGGGGCGTCAGACGCGGAACACAATCTGACCGGTTATCTCCTCGACGACTGGTTCGCGGTTGACGCAGGGACTCTATCTTCCAAGCTCTCGCTTGCGCAGCAGGCGCGCATTCAGGCGGTTTTCATCACGCATTCACACGCCGATCACATCCGCGACCTTCCGCATCTCATCCAGAATCGCTTCAGCCAGAGCACCCCGCCGCTGATCATTTTCGCCGCGCGCGATGTGATGGACGTGCTCATCAAGAACGTGTTCAACGGACTCGTGTGGCCCGACTTCTCGCAGATCATCGCGCCGCAGACGGGCAAGAAAAGCGTCGAGTACCGCGCGATCACGCCAGGCAAGAAAATCACGTTCAACAACATCGGCCTCACCGCGGTCCCGGTCGATCATCAGATTCCGGCGTCGGGCGTGATCCTCGAGATGAACGGCCAGGCGATCACGTTCACGGGCGACACCGGACCGACGGAAGAGATCTGGAAGCGCACGAACAAGACGGCGAACGTGGTCGCGGTCGTGACCGAGGCTTCGTTTCCGAACGATCAGCAGGCGCTGGCGGATGAGACGGCGCACCTCTCGCCGCAGACGTTCGGCGACGAGCTGAAGAAAATCACGGTCGACGCGCCGGTGTACGCGAGCCATCGCAAGATCCCGTACGAGCGCGACATCGAATCGCAGATTCGCAATCTGCGCGATCGCCGCGCGCGCGTGCTTTTGGAAAAGAATTACACCTTGTGACCGCGTCCCGCCCTCCGCTCACCGTCATCATCCACACCCTCAACGAGATCGAGAATATCGAGGACTGCGCGCGCTCGGTGGAGTGGGCGGACGAGATCTACCTCGTCGATTCGTTTTCGACCGACGGCACGATCGAGCTCGTACGCGGGAAGTTCCCCAAGGTCCGCATCGAACAGCGCGAATACCTCGGCGCAGCGTCGCAGAAAAATTACGCGATCGATCGCGCGACGCACGATTGGATTTTCGTCATCGATGCGGACGAGCGCGTGACGCCGGAGTTGCGCGACGAGATGCTCCGCACGATGGAAGGTCCGCTCGATCGCTGGGCGTACTCCGTCGGCCGCCGCAATTTCATGCTCGGCCGCGAGGTGAAGTACAGCGGCCTGCAGCGCGATCGCGTGACGCGGCTCTTTCATCGCGGACACGCGCGCTATCCGAATCGCCGCGTGCACGCGGACCTCGTCGTCGACGGCGAGACCGGCGCGCTGCGGCAAAAGATGCTGCACTTCTACATCCGCACGTTCGATCACATGATCGCGAAGATGACGCGCTACGCGAATTGGAGCGCGGCGCAGATGTACATCGACGGCAAGACCACCGGCGTGTTCGGCATCCTCGCGCATCCATTCGGCAAGTTCGTGCGCGACTACGTCCTCAACGGCGGCTTCCTCGACGGAACGCCCGGCCTGATCTCAGTCGGCATGCACGTCTACTACACGTTCTGGAAGTACGCGAAGCTCTGGGAATTCACGCAGCTCAAACGCCTCGGCAAACCGGTGCCGCTGCCGAAACTCGATGAGGAGGAAGGGCGGTGGGAGTTGCCTTGGGAGAAGAAAGCGTGATCAGCGGGTTTGGCGACGAGCCGCGTCTGCGAGCGCTCGCGCGACGACGTTAGGCGCTTTCGCCGCGACGACGAGCAGCGCGCGAGCAGGCCCTACCGGTTCGCGCCGCCCTTGCTCCCAGTTCTGCAGCGTCGACACGCTCACCCCAATCATCCGTGCGAACTCGGATTGTGATTTGTTGAGCTTCTCGCGGATCTCGCGCACGTCGTCGGGTTGGAACACGAACGTGCGAGAGGCTTTGGCTTCGCCGCGATGAATCTTGCCCGCCTGTTTGATGCTGGCGACAAGCTCGTTGAACAATTCCTTCTTCATCGGATCTCTTCTTTGATCAAGCGTGCGAGAGCTTTTCTCTGTGCGGGCGTCAGGTCGTCACGTTCATCTTTCGAGTAAGCAAACAGCATGTAGATCAGCGATTCCGACGCATACCAGTAGTAGATCACGCGTACTCCGCCGCGCTTCCCTTTGCCTCGCTGTCGCTGACTCCAACGTAGTTTTCGAAGACCGCCTGTCTCTTTGATCACGCGGCCCGCGTCGGGTTGCACGACCAGCACACCTTGGAGCTCAGCGTAATCGTCGTCGCTGAGCAGCGATGTAATCTCGCGAGTGAAGATCTCCGTCTCGCGAAACTCCAACACGCCGCTAGGCTATCCGCCAATGGCGGATAGGTCAACTCAGGCTGACCAACGCTACTCCGCCGGCTCCACCACCACCCGCAGTCCCTGCACCGCGCTGACGCGCACTCGCGAGCCCTCCGGGATCTCGCCCTTGGCGCTTGCGTTCCAGATCTCGCCATGCACGAACACTTTCCCCTCCGGCCCCACGACCGTCCTGGCAATGCCGATCTCGCCGACCATCGCTTCGCTTCCGGTCGTGACGCGGTTCTTGCGCGCTTTCAGCACGAGACTCATCAGGAAGATGGCGATCATGCCGAGCGGCACGCTGACGACG
>DATKFO010000212.1:0-7073 GCA_035544355.1 Thermoanaerobaculia bacterium | reverse complement strand
TGCGACGAACGCACGATTTCGGCGAGGGCGGGCCGCCTGGAGAGGCGGCCCTACGTCGTGGAACGTAGGACATGCTCTCAGCTTGTCCTGCGCGTGCGACCTGCGGGGGAGCGCGGCTGGCAAATAGCACGATTTTCGCGGGGGCGGGCCGCCTGGAGAGGCGGCCCTACGTTTCGCTCCGCCACAAACTCGCCACACTCCCACCGCCCCTTTTCCCCAACCCCTCCATCGCCACGCCGCAGCGCGGATCTCTATTGATAGGCGAAGGAGAATTCGCATGCTTTCCCGACGCCTCGCCGTCCTGCTTTACCTCATCCTCTTCGCGCTGCACTCGCGCGCGCAGCAGCCCGTCACGCTCGATCAGGTGCAACATCCCGGGCTGCTGCTGAAAACGAATCAGCCCGGCGTGTTCCTCGAGGCGCCGACGGTCAGCACCGAGATCTCGCTCAGCGTGCGCGGCATCGTCGCGCGCGGGCTCGTGCGGCAGACGTTCGAGAACGCGACCGATCATTGCGTCGAGGCGATCTACGTCTTTCCGCTCTCCGACAACGCGACGGTCGACGCGATGCGCATGCGCATCGGCGTGCGCACGATCGAAGGGCAGATCCGCGAGCGCGAGGAAGCGCAGCGCGAGTACGAAGAGGCGAAGAGCGAAGGGCGCAACGCGTCGCTGCTCGAGCAGCATCGCCCGAATCTCTTCACCGTTTCGGTCGCGAGTCTCGCATCGCACGAGACCGCGCAGATCGAGCTCGAGTATCAGGAGATCGTTCGTTACGACGACGGCAAGTTCTCGCTCCGCGTACCGCTCGCGATCGGGCCGCGCTACAACGCGTCGAATCTTCCCGTCCCGCCGAGCAGCGGCGAGCAGAACGTCAATCCCGTCACGATCAACATCGATCTCGACAGCGGCATCACGCTCGCCACGGTGAAGAGTCCGACGCACGATCTCGAATCAACGCGCCTCTCCGGCACGCACGTCACGCTGAAGCCGCGCAAGGTCTCGATCGCCTCCGATCGCGATTTCATTCTCGAATGGACGCCGCAACTCGGCGCGCTGCCGCAATCGACGCAGTTCTCCGAAGTCGTCGGCGACGATCGCTACACACTGCTGATGCTCTTTCCGCCCGACGTCTCGCTGCAGCCGAAAGCGATCCTCCCGCGCGAGACGATCTTCATCATCGATACGTCCGGCTCGATGGGTGGCCCGTCGATCGAGCAGGCGAAGAAGGCGCTGCTCACCGCGATCGGACGTCTGCGCGCATCCGATCGCTTCAACGTGATCGAGTTCAACTCCGATGCGCACCGCCTCTTCGACGAAAGCCGCCCCGCCGATGTCGGCACCGTCGCGGAAGCGCTGCGATGGGTCGCCGCACTCGAATCAACCGGCGGCACGGAGATGATGAGCGCGCTCAAGCTCGCACTCGACGACGCGCCGCATCCGAACGACATCCGCCAGGTCATCTTCATGACGGACGGCCAGGTCGGCAACGAAGCCGATGTCTTTGCCTACATCCGCGAACACCTCGGCGGCAGTCGTCTCTTCACGATCGGCATCGGCAACGCGCCGAACACGTATTTCATGAGCAACGCCGCCCGCGCCGGACGAGGCACGTTCACGCAAATCGGCGACCTCGGCGAGGTCGAAGAGAAGATGACCGCGATCTTCCAGAAACTCGAGTCGCCCGTGCTCTCGAACATTTCCGTGCAATTCGCGGATCAGACGAGCGTCGTTCCCGATCTGTATGCGGGCGAGCCGCTCGTCGTGACGTTGCGGTCGTCGTCGAAAGGAAACGCGAACGGACGCATCACCGCGAACGGCTGGAACGGCACATTCGCGCCGTCGAGCGACGAGCATGCGAACGGCATCGCGAAACTGTGGGCGCGCCGCGAGATCGACGCCGTGCGCGACAGCGTGTTCACCGGCGCGAAGGAAGAAGACGTGCGCGCGAAGATCGTGTCGCTCGCACTCGCGCACCATCTCGTCACCGAGCACACGAGCCTCGTCGCCGTCGACACGACGCCCGCAGGCGTCGACGCGCGCAGCTGCAAGTCGGAGCTCGTGCCGGTCAACCTGCCGGCCGGGTGGGGCGGCGTCGAAGGCGCACTGCCGCAAACGGGAACGAACGCGAAGCTGCTGATCGCGATCGGCGTCGCGCTGCTGCTCCTTGCGTGGAGAGTTGCCCGTGCATAAATGGTTCAGGTGGCACAGACACTCTTGTCTGTGCGCTTCGCGCGAGAATCGGCACAGACAGGAGTGTCTGTGCCACATCGCATTCGCGATCGCGCTCATCGGCGTGATCACGATCGCAATCGGCGCGTGGATCCCGATCAAGGCGCAGCTCGCGCAGGTGCTGCTGCGCGTTGCGTGGCATCGGCATGCGAAGCCGTGGCCGTGGGCGGACACGCAGCCCGTCGCGCGCATCGTGATCGGCGATCGCGATTTCATCGTGCTCGAAGGTGCGAACGGACGCGCGCTCGCGTTCGCGCCTGTCCACGTCGAGCACACGGCGATGCCGGGCGAGCGCGGTAACTGCGTGATCTCGGCGCATCGCGATACGCATTTCGCCGCGTTGCGCGACGTGCGCGCCGGCGACGCGATTCGCGTGCAGCGCGCGGACGGTCGTTGGATCACGTACACCGTCGCCGCGCAACGCGTCGTCGACAAGCACGACGTGTGGGTCACGCGCAGCACGGATGCGACGACGCTCACGCTCGTGACGTGTTATCCGTTCGACGCGATCGTCGCCGGCGGCGCGCAGCGATATGTGATCACTGCCATAATCCGCGATCCATGCAAGTCACCACCGGCACGCGCGTTGGCCCATACGAGATCACCGGACGCCTCGGCGCCGGAGGGATGGGCGAAGTCTGGCGCGGGCGCGACACGCGACTCGATCGCAGCGTCGCGATCAAGATCCTGCCGTCCGATCTCCAGGCGAATCGCGAGCTGAAGCTGCGTCTCGATCGCGAGGCGAAGGCGATCTCGCAGCTCAATCATCCGCACATCTGCACGCTCTACGACGTCGGCCACGACGACGGCACGGACTACCTCGTAATGGAGCTGCTCGAAGGCGAGACGCTCGCGGAGCGCATCGCGCGCGGGCCGCTGCCGCTTGCGGACGTCGTGCGTTTCGGGGCGCAGATTGCCGAGGCGCTTGCGGTGGCGCATCGCAGCGGCGTGGTGCATCGCGATCTCAAGCCGGGCAACATCATGCTCACGCGCACCGGCGCGAAGCTCCTCGACTTCGGACTCGCGAAGAATGCGCCGGTCTCGAATTCGTCCGACGCGCTGACGGCGCGCGATCCGATCACCGAGCACGGCGTGGTCCTCGGCACGTATCAATACATGGCGCCGGAGCAGCTCGAAGGTCTCTACGTCGACGCCCGCGCGGACATCTTCGCCCTCGGCGCGGTGCTGTACGAGATGGCAACCGGCAGGCGTGCGTTCACGGGCGGCAGCCGCACGAGCGTGATCGTCGCGATCGTGTCCGCCGATCCAAAACCGATGTCGGAAATCCTTGCGGTGACGCCGGCCGCGCTCGAAGAGCTCGTGCGCACGTGTCTCGCGAAGGATCCGGAAGAGCGGATGCAGAACGCGCACGACGTCGCACTGGCGCTGCGCGCGATCGGCTCTGCGCCGATGACGACGACGCAATCGCGATTGCCGCTGCCTTCGAAACGTGCGTGGATCGGATGGGCGGCCGCGCTGCTGTTCGCGATCGCATTCGTCATCGCGATCGTGATGTACGTCCGTTCGCGTCCAGCGCCGCCGCTGCCTGTGCGCTTCACGATCGCACCACCGGCGGGCACGAACATTCAACGCACCGCGGCCGTTTCTCCCGACGGGCGCCGCATCGTGTTTCGCGCGGTCGACATCGACGGCAACGCGTCGCTGTGGATGCGATCGGTGGATTCGCTCGATGCGAAGCCGCTCGCGGGGACGGAGAACGCGACGTTCGCGTTCTGGTCCGCGGACGGCCGGCACATCGGCTTCATCGCGCGCTCGCGGTTGCGACGCTACGACACGGCGGACGGCAGCGTGCGCACGATCGTCGAGCGCGTCGAAGGAGCGTCGACGGGCGCGGCGTGGAATCGCGATGACGTGATCGTCTTCTCGTCCGAGGGGCCGCTGTTTCGCGTTGCGGCGGCGGGTGGCGAGCCGGTGGCGCTGACGAAGCTGAGTGCGCATGAGACCTTTCACGGATGGCCGTCGTTTCTGCCGGACGGGAAGCACTTTCTCTATGTTTCGGGAGGTGCTGGCGGCAGCGGCGGGATCTATGTCGCATCGCTCGACGGCGGTGAGCGCAAGAGGATTCTCCCGCTCCAGCGGCTCTATGAACTGACGCCGGTGTTCTACGCGTCGGGCCACATTTTCTATTTGCGCAAGAACGCGCTCGTGGCGCAGCCGTTCGATGCCGATGATCTCGAATTGCGCGGCAGTGCTATGACGATCGATGAAGATCTCGAGCTCAGCGGCGCGGGCCGCACGCCGCTGTCGGTGTCTGCGTCGGGAACGATCGTGTACCGGCGTGCGGGCGTGCCGGTAATCGCGCAATTGACCTTCGTCGATGCGACGGGACAGCCGCTCGCGGTCGTTGGCGACGCGGGTCCGTTTCTGCACGCGCGGCTCTCGCCGGACGCGAAGCGCATTCTCGTCACGCGCGAAGACAGCGTGAGCGCGGTGTGGATGATCGACGTCGAGCGCGGGACGTCGACGCGCAGAACGTTCGAAGAGTGGTCGGGATGGCCGGCGTGGCAGAGCGACGGGAAGTCGTTCGCGTACAGCATCATCGCGGACTCGCCGCCGAATGTCTTCATCAGCCATCCGCGCCAGGAGCCGCAGCGGCTGACGACGTCGACGCTCGCGCAGTATCCGATGTCGTTTTCGCCCGACGGCAGTCTGCTCGTGATCACGACGGGATCGGATCTGTACACGGTCGCGACGGCGGCGCCGCACAAGCTGACGCCGCTGCTGCATTCGCAATTTCGCGAGACCGACGGCGCGGTGTCGCCGGACGGACGCTGGCTCGCGTATTCGTCGAATCAAAGCGGGCAGCGGCAGATCTACGTGACGACGTTCCCGCAGGCCGGCCCGCAGTGGCAGATCTCGACCGCGCTCGCGGAGAAGCCGCGCTGGAGCGCCGATGGCCGCGAGCTCTATTGGTACGACGAGCCGCACAAGCAACTCTTCGCCGCGAAGATCGAAGTCGCCGACGACGAGATCCGCGCCTCGATCCCACGCGCGATGTTTCCGATGGCGTCGGGCATCTACGACGCAGCCGCGGACGGCCGGTTCCTGATTGCGAAGCCATCGCTCAATCCGAGCGCGCCGCCATTGACGGTGGTCGTGAATTGGGCGCCGCGGTGATGTGCTGTATCAAAACGCACTCCTCGATGGACTCCCGTGTGAATGCGGAGGCTCAGCTTGTCCCGCGCGTGCCACGTGCGGGGAGTGGCGGCTGACGACGAACGCACGATTTGCGCGAGGGCGGGCCGCCTGGAGAGGCGGCCCCACGTTGAGCAACGTATGACATGCTCTCAGCTTGTCCTGCGCGGGGCGCACAGACAAGAGTGTCTGTGCCACCTTTCGGCTCGCTCAGGGTTTCCACCGCCAGTAAAATAGCGCTCCCACTCCACGGAGGATCCCATGTCCTGTCGCACGCTCGTGCTGTCGCTCGCGCTTTTTCTTCCAACTTCGCTCGCGGCGATGACGCCCGAAGAAACCGCCGACCGGGTATTGAGGTGGAGCCATGAAGGAGCGCTCGAGCTCGCAGGATCGCTTTGGACCGGGCCCGCCGCCGAGGGGCGCAAAACGTTCGAGACGCCTCTCCGTCAGGCGGGCTACGTCAAATGCGTGCACGTCGAGAACATCCAGCTCACCGAAGTCACGATCGGGGAAACGACGGCCACGATCGCCGGCAACGTCACGACGAAGAAGAGCGACAAACAATCGCCCGATCGGTGGATGCCCGCCGAGTCGAAGTCGTACCGCGTCCGCCTGGTGCGGAAGGATGACGGCTGGCGCGTCTCCGCGATGGAGTTTCCGGACAGCGAATTCGCCGATCGGCTGATCGCTGCCGCGTCGGGAGACTGGCGGCGGCTCCTCCGGGAGAATCCGGATCGCGTGCATACTTTCGATGAGTTTCCGCAGGGAGCGCCGGCTGATGCGGCGGCGTCTCGCCGCCGCCCGCGTCCCGGTCGTGAGAGGATCAAACCAATGGCGGTGAAAGAGCGTGGCGGCGGGGACGCCGCCACATCAGCCGCGTCGGCTCTTGAGCGGCATGATCGCTGCCGGGAACATGTACACGTGCCAATGCGGTGAGGAGAGGTTCGCGAGCAGGCGACGAGCCTTGAACGCGGCCAGGGCGGGTGCGCTCCACCAGTCACTAATCAGCGGATTACTTCCCGAACACGTCACGCAGGATGGTCTTGGCGTTTGGCGCAAACGTCTTGACACCGCTCTCGACCTCGGAGAGATGACTCAGAATCCACTCCCGCTCGATGCCGTCGGGGGCATAGACAACGAACATCGCCGCCGTCGTCTCAGGTGTGATCGGTGTGCGCGCGTCGGGACCGAAGAGAACACTGGAGATGATGCCGGTCGAGTCGCTCATGTACATGTCGCCGGCCTTGAGCTGCTGCATTTTGCCGCTCAGGGTCGTGTAGGACTCGGTGCCCTTGGCCGAATCGATGGTGACCGGCTGATCGACGGCATTGAGATTGTGGCCGGCGGTGAGGAGCCCGTTGTACAACTCGTGCATGAACATGTTGTCGACGAGGGCTGAGCGGTTGGGCAACGTTCGTCCCTGCAGAACGACTGACTCGATTTGACGCTGCACGTGATAGGTCTGACCGTACTTCTTGTAGAACGCCGCATAGGCCTGCATTCGGGGCAGGCTTTTGATGGCCTCCTTGCCGCCCTGCTGAAGCGCGCCGCGCAGCTCCGATTCGATGGACTGCTTCCGAGCCGCCAGTTCCGGCGCGGTCGCGGGATTGACGACGCTGTCGATCGCGAGGACGCCCACACCGCCCCGGGGATGCTCGGTCTTCCAGCGCTCACTGACGATGACGTG
>DATKFO010000211.1:0-4884 GCA_035544355.1 Thermoanaerobaculia bacterium | reverse complement strand
GATCGTCGCGGCGGGAGGCGACGGCCTGCTGATCGAAGTGCATCACGAGCCGGAGAAGGCCGTGTGCGACGGGCCGCAGTCGCTGTATCCGGATCAATTCGCGCGATTGATGGACGAGCTGCGGATCATTGTGCCGGCGGTGGGGAGGACGATTTAGGAGTGCGGCGACGACAGGAGACCGTCTCAAAAGGTGGCACAGACACTCCTGTCTGTGCGCACTCGGAGGCCGGAGCCCACTGTGCATCGGCTCATTCCGCGCGGGGCGCACAGACAAGAGTGTCTGTGCCACCTTCTTAGCGTCGGCATGGCGGCAGTTTGGACTGCGGCAATCGCAATCGCCGCTGTTCGACACCGGGTGTACCGAAAGGCTGCGACTGCGGTCGCCGGTCGCAGCAGTCCAAAACAGCGCCGTTCACGTTGCCACCGCTTTGTGATCCGGATCAGAAAGCGGTGGCTTTGCCACCGCACTCCTACACTGTTCGTACGCGTTCGCAGATTTCTTCGTAAATCGTTCGCGCGCGTTCTCTGCGGAAGGGGATTTGGATGCGGGCTTTGGAGCGGCGGCCGTAGACGGTGATGACTCGCGTTTTCAGGATCAGCAATAGGACGAGGGGCAGGGCGAGGAGGGCGGTGATCGCGAAGAAGGCGACTGCGCCGCCGATCGATTTGTTGATTGCGAAGAGGACGCCGATGAAGGCGCACAGGGCGCCGAGGAGTTGCCATAAGACGACGCGGATGCCGATGCCGGTTTCTTCGTGATAGGTGACGAGCAGGACGTCGTCGTAATAGACGCGGCGGCGGCGGATGTCGACCCATTCGAGGTCGTCAACTTCGATGGCGTCGTTCGTTCGATAGACGACCTGGCGCGCCAGTGCGCTCGAGCCGCTGCCGAGTTTTTCGCGGAGTTTCGTCATTTTCTTGTGAAGGCCGTAATGAACGCGTAGAGCATGAATACGCCGATTGCGAAGTCGCCGGCGCCGACGAGCATGACGATGATGAGCCGCGTGCGGCCGAGCGAGGAGTTCTCCGGATGGCGCCACGCTTTGATGGCGTAGTACCACGACATGATGGCGCCGGGGATGCCGAGGAATACGGCGATGAGGAGTCCGGCGAGCGCGCTGAGCATCGCGAGGCTGCCATAGTCGCGGATGCGCGTCTGCGTCGCGCCGCCGGCCTGTTCCTGCGCCATGCGATCGAAACACGACGGACAGAATTTGCCGGCATCGATCGCCATCTCGCACAAGGAACAGATAAATACGCCGCAGCGCTCACAAGAAGCGACGGCGGCATTGCGCGCGTGATATGCGCACGGAGTTCCCTCTTCCGGTCCGCTTTGTGCGAGTTGCAGCACGGCGTTGTCGCGTTGCCGCGGTTGAAACACGCGCGTCTCGAATGGGTGCTTGCAATACGGACAGATTGCGTCGCCGTCGTGCAGGTCCGCGTGATTGAGCGGCTTCGCGCAGCGCGGACAGGCCGGGCCCGTATACGAACGGACGCGAACGGCGGCGGTCACGCGAGATTCACCACGCGCGTTTTTGCGACCATGTCGTGAATGCACGTCCGGTCTTTCGTGAAGAAGGCCGGGAGGTAATCGATCAGCGAGAACACGGCCGAGATCACGCCGCGAACGCCCGCGCGTCCCCACGCCTGGCCGGGCGTCAGCGCCGTTCCGTCAGCGCGAACGACTTTGAGCTTCAGTGCCATTTTGCCGAGCGTCTGTCCGCGGCTCGACAGCATGAGAGCGTCGTAGACCAGAAACACGACGACGTATCCGTAGCTCAGCCAGCGAATGAATTGCACGTTCGGCTGCCGTCCGCGCATGAGGTCCGGCATCATCATGAAGCCCATCACCGCCCACATCGGGACGGCGAAGATCATGACGTCGACCATGAACGCGCCGACGCGTTTCGAGATCGGCGCGAGATCGAGATCGGCGGTATTGACGCCGGAGCTGATGTCGAGCACCTGTTCGTTCTTGCACGAGGCGCAATAGTCGCGCCCTTGCAGATTGACGACGCAGTCGGCGCAGAACGTGCCGCCGCAGCGCGCGCAATTGCGCAGGCCTTCAATGACGTCGGGATGATTGCGGCAGGTCAGTGAATCGCTCATGGCTTCAGTCCGCACGCACGACGCGCGTCTTTGCAAGCATGTCGTGCACGCATGTTTTTTCCTTCGTCAGAAATGCCGGAATGTAGTTGATGACCTGCAGCACGTGAATGAGCAGCTGGCGCGTGATGGCGCGGCCCCACGCCTGGCGCGGCGTGATGGGACCGCCGTCGACGTTCACGACGCGGATCTTCAACGCCATCTTGCCGAGGGTCTGCCCGTTTTTCTTCGCGAGCATCAACGCCTCGTAGGTGGTCATGCCGATGATCATGAGCAGCGTGAGGAGGCCGATGACGCCGCAGAAGATCATGGGATTCTGCTCCATCCATTTCGGCGCGACGAACACGATCGCCACCATCCCGATTGCGTAGAGGATCCCGATGGGGATCGAGAAGAGGACGGAGTCGATCCACATCGCAAGCAGTCGCCGTCCGATGTGCGCGAAATCGAGTCGCGTCGCATCCATGCCGGAGCGCAGATCGAGGATCTGCTCGGACTTGCACGTCGCGCAGTACGGCAGTTGCTGGATCTCGACGAGACAGTCGCCGCAGAAAAACTGGCCGCAGCGGCTGCAGGGGCGAAGGCCTTCTTCGACTTCGGCGTGATTCAGGCAAGCCATGGGTTGGACGGTTGGGACGCGGGAAATCGTAGCATCAACGCTCGATGCGGATGACGCGCGTGTTCGCGACGATGTCGTGAATCGTGGCGCGATGCGGATTGAACCAGGCGGCGCCGAGGTCGAGGAACCAGACGGGACCGAGGATCGCGCGCATGACGGCGCGCAGCCATGCGCGTTGCCGCGAAATCGGAGAGCCATCCGCAGCGACGACGCGAATGCGCAGCGCCATCTTCCCGAGCGTCTGCCCGCGCGCCGCGAGCATCAATCCCTCGTACACGATGACGATCACGGTCCCGAACAGCACTTCGAGCTTGCGAGTCCACAAGTCGCCTTTGCCATAGAAGACGACCGACAACACCATCGTCGAAAGCACGCTGTCGAGCAGAACCGCGCCGAGGCGGCGGCCCATGTGTGCGTAATTCATCAGCGTGCTCCCACCGTTTTCGCGAACAACATCGCAGTCAGATCGCGCACGAAGTTCTCGCCGCTGATCTGTTCCTCTTCGACGCCGAGTTTCTTGCGGTAGTGCATAGCCACTTCTTCCATCAGATCGTAGCGCGCAACGGGCGTCATTTTCGGCGAACGGATGCAGAGTGAGAGCAGGAACTCGCGCTCTTCGAGGCTGATGCGATGGCGGATGAGGCGTTGCACGCGCGGTGTGCGCAGCGCGTTGTAGCGGCGCTCGGCGCCGATCTCTCCGCGGAACGCGAGTGCCTTTGCGTCGCGGATGACGAGCGTCCCGGCGACGATGTCGCCGAGGCGGCGGTGCTGCTCGTCGAGCATCGTCGCGATCGCGCCGACGCCGTAGAACACCGGCGCGAAATCGATCGCGCGCACGATGTTGCGCACGAGCGCCTGATGCAGCGACACCGGCAAGCCGCGCGCATCGACGACGCGCAGCGCGAGCGCGCGTTTTCCCGGCGTGCGTCCGCCGTGCGTCTCGAACCAGATGTGCCAGCCGATCGTGAGAAAGAACGACGTGGTGACGCTGAGCGCGGCGGCGACTCCGCCGGGCAGGAGCGCGGATGTGAAGCGATAGAGCATTCCGCCGATGCCCATCGTCACGACCGAGTCGATGAGGATCGCGAGGAAGCGGCTGCCTGCGCCCGCGGGCTCGAGCTGAATCTCGACGTGCTCCGGCGTGGTGATCTTCATTCCTGAGCGCTCAACTGTTTCACGAACAGGTACGCCATCAACGCTACGAACAGCAGCACGGCGACCGCGATCTTCAACGAGTACGGAACCATTCTCGAGGAGAACTGCGAGAACGATCCTTCGATGAGGCCGGCGAGGATCAGCGTGAGCGCGGCCGCGATCATCATGCGCCACACGCTCGGCAATGCGCGGCGTAGCGACGCGCCGCGCGAGAGATCGCCGGGCGTGAGGAACGCGCGTCCCATCACGAGTCCCGCGGCGCCACCGAACACGATCGCCGGTAATTCGAGCGCGCCGTGTGGGCCGACCCACGCGAAGAAAAAGGTCGTGACGCCGTCGAGCGCGTACATCGTCGCGATCGCGCCGAAGATCACGCCGTTGTAGAAGAGGAGCCAGAGTCCGCCGATGAAGGTGAGCGCGCCGAGGCTGAAGGCGAGGAACGAGACGCGGATGTTGTGCGTGTAGAGCGACGCGCCGAAGAACATCGCCTTCTCGACGGAGTCGATGCGCTCGTCTTCCTTCTCGATTTTCGCGACGCGCTCGCTCGGTTTTTCGGTGAAGAATTCGTCCGGGATGAGGCGCGGTCCGTTCGCGGGATCGATGAGCACGGCGATCATGCCGACGATGATGCCGAGGAGCATCGCGCCTGCGGCGGCGGCGATGAAGAGGCGCTCGCGGCGGAACGTCGCGGGGATCTCGCTCTTGACGAGTTTCACGAACGCTCCGAGCACCGGTTTTTCGTTGCCGGCCTGATAGACGAAGCGATACGCGCGTCCCGTGAGTTGGTTGAGCTGCCCGAGCAATTCAGGATTCGCGGTGTACGAGCGCGCGGCGTTGAGGTCGGAGCACGCGCGCCGATAGAGCTGCACGAGCTCACGCAACTCCTCCATCGTCAGCGTCCGATCCGAATCCTCGGCCTGCTGCAGCATGTGCTCGAGCTGGTTCCAGACGGGCTGGCGAGCGGCGATGAATTTTTCGATATTCATAATTTAGGAGTGCGGTGG
>DATKFO010000210.1:0-2224 GCA_035544355.1 Thermoanaerobaculia bacterium | reverse complement strand
CCGATCAACGTGCAATACCGATTGACGATCAACAACCCGACGAACGACGAAGTGAAGTTGCGCCGGCTCGAGCTGCAGACCATCGGCCCGGGCGCGTACTCGCTGCGAACCGGCGCGTCGCCGATCACCGCAACCATCCCGGCGAATAGCTCGATCACGATTCCGCTGTCCGCGTGGGGACGTGCACCCGGCGGCTTCTTCCGATCGAACGAGCCGGTGACACTGCGCGGCGTCGCGTACTTCGATTCACGCAACGGCGCGTTCTTGCGGCAGTTCAATGAGGTGTTGTCGCAGTTCTAGTCGAATCTGACTCCCTTCTCCCCTTCGCAAAGGGGAGAAGATGCCGTTCTTCTTCCTGCCGAGCTCGCCGCATCGGGAAGATCGGCCCGCCATTCGCACTTCTGCTGAGCGTGCGTACGTTCAAGATCCTCGGAATGGGCTGGCTCGCCGGCGGTGCATTCATCCTCGTGCTCTCCGCGACGACGCGCGAGCACAGCGATTTCATCGCGCCTGCACCGCCTCCAGCGGTGCCCGCGGCAGTGTCGTCTGCGACATCGACGCTCCTCGTGCCAGTCGCCGGAGTTCCGCGCGACGCGCTGCGCGACAACTTCGATCAGCGTCGCGGCGGCAACACGCGCATGCACGGCGCGCTCGACATCATGGCGCCGCGCGGCACACCCGTGATCGCAGCCGTCGACGGCACGATCCGCAAACTCTTCACGAGCGCTGCGGGTGGCCTGACGATCTATCAATTCGATGACGCCGAAGAGCGCGTCTACTACTACGCACATCTCGATCGCTACGCCGACGGCCTCGCCGAAGGGCAGCACATCACGCGCGGCACCGTGATCGGCTACGTCGGCTCGACCGGCAACGCACGCTTCGACGCACCCCACCTCCACTTCGCGATCGAAGTCCTTTCGCCGACGAAAGAGTGGTGGAAGGGCACGCCGATCAATCCGTATCCGCTGCTCCGGAACTGAGCGCGGTGCTACGATCTTCGCATGCAGGAACAAACTCCAGAAACTGCCGTCCCGCGCGTTGAGCGCATCGTTCTGTACGAGAACCTCACGGCAGAGATTCACTTCGCCGATGGCGGCGAGGTCGTCTGGAGTGGCGAGCTCGCGGCTGATTTGCGATCGATTGTGCAGTCTGCGATCCGCCGCGGCTTCGCACGCGCGAAACGCAGCCGTGCTTCTCTCAAAGAAACACTGGCTGCGATGCCGGACGTAGGTTCCGACGACGATTTCGAGCGCATTCAGGATCACGGACGAGCAGTCGTGTTGTGAGCTATCTCGTCGACACAAATGTGATTTCCGAGCTGCGCAAGGGACAACGATGCGACGAGTCCGTCGCTGCGTGGTGGTCCGAGGTTGCGGAGAGCGACATCTCATCTACCTCAGCGTTCTCACGATCGGCGAAATTCGAAAGGGAATCGAGAACATCCGCCGTCGAGATCCACGATCTGCCGATGCGCTCGAAGTGTGGCTCCTGCGCCTGATGCTCGATCACCGCGACCGGATTCTGCCGATCGAGCTCGACATCGTCGAAGAATGGGGAAGGCTGAACGCACCGGATCCACTTCCGGTCATCGATGGCCTGATTGCCGCGACCGCGAAGGTGCGTGGTCTGACTCTCGTCACGAGAAACGTTCCTGATGTAGCACGAACGGGTGTCCCATCGCTCAATCCCTGGCGACACGATCGCGCCGAGTGATCCCAGCGGGTGGTACCATCGTGCGCATGTCCGAGTTTCCCGATACTGCGGTCCCACGTGTCAATCGAATCGTGTTCCATGAGAGCTTGATGGCCGAGATCCGCTTCGCCGACGGGAGAGAAGTCGTCTGGAGCGGAGAGCTCGCGGCCGATCTGCGCGCGATGGTGCAGACGGCGATCCGTCGCGGCTTCGCGCGTGCGAAGCGCGGCAGCTCAGGGCCGAACACGATCGCGAATTGACACGATGGTGGTACGCAAGAAGAAGGGCAGCAACACTCTCGCCGCGGAAACGGCGCTGCGCGAATTCGCGATGCGCTATCCCGAGGTGCATGAGGATTTTCCGTGGGGCGAACGGGCGATCAAAGTGCGCGGCAAGGTGTTCGTCTTCATGCGCGCCGACGAGAAAACGATCGGCCTCTCGGTGAAGCTCCCGCAATCGCGCGACATGGCCGCCGACCTCCCCTTCGCGAAACCGACCGGCTACGGTCTCGGCAAGAGCGGCTGGGTCT
>DATKFO010000209.1:0-7198 GCA_035544355.1 Thermoanaerobaculia bacterium | reverse complement strand
CACTGCCCACTGCCCACTGCCCACTGTCAACTGCCCACTAGAATGCCTGCAATGCGCGTGCAGCTCGATCACGTCTCTCACGACTACAGCGGCAGCGACGAAAGCGCGGCGGTGCACGTGCTCGAAGACGTGTCGCTCGAGATTGCGTCGGGCGATTTCGCGGTGCTCATGGGCGCGTCGGGCTCGGGGAAATCGACGCTGCTCAATTTGATCGGCGCGGTCGATCGTCCGACGTCGGGTCGCGTGCACCTCGGCGATGTCGAAACGTCGGCGCTGAGCGAGACGCGGCTCACGGAGCTGCGGCGCACGTCGATCGGATTCATCTTCCAGTTCTTCAATCTGATTCCGACGTTGAACGTGTTCGAGAACATCGCCTTTCCGCTTTCGCTCGCGCGGCGCTCGCATGCGGAGATCGGCGATCGCGTTGCCGAGGTGTTGCGGCGGGTTGGACTCGAAGCGCGTGCGAAGCACTTTCCGAACGAGCTTTCGGGCGGCGAAATGCAGCGCGTGGCGATCGGACGCGCGATCGTGCACCGCCCCGCGCTCATCCTCGCGGACGAGCCGACGGGCAATCTCGATTCGAAGAATGGCGCGATGATTCTCGACCTCGTGCGTGAGATTCACGGCCTGCTGCGCCCGACGATCGTGATGGCCACGCACTCCGATCGTGCGGCGGCATATGGCGATTACGTGATCTCCGTCGCGGACGGAAGGGTCGATTCGGCGTTATAACGGAGACCCGGCGAGCTTGCCGGCTGGTGCACGGGGGTCCCTACCGCCGCGCTTTCTGATGGCTACACGCCTACATGCCAGTGGCAAGCTCGCCGGCTCTCCGTTCTCCAAACCCTGCTACCATACCGACCGGTACTGAATGTAGTGCGGCAGTTTCGAATTGTCAATACCGCACGGTATGGAAGGGATTCTCGATGCCGAAGTTGAGAGCCGGCGTAGCCATGCGCGATGCCGCCGACTGGGCGGAGGCCGCGCTCGACGCCATCGCCGAAGGCGGACTGCGATCGCTGGCGATCCCGGAGCTCGCGCAGAAGCTCGGCGTGACGAAGGGAAGCTTCTACTGGCACTTCGCCGGCCTCGACGCACTCATCGAGACCGCACTCGCGCGCTGGGAAGCCGACGTGCGCCAGGCGCTCGATGCGACCGCGAAGATGGCAGATCCGCGGCAGCGCCTCATCACCGGACTGCGCGAATCGCTGCGCGCGCGGCGCTCGCACTCGCTGTTCATCACGCTCGCGTCATCCGATGATCCGCGCGTCGTCGCGGTGCTGCGGCGCGTATCATCGCGTCGTCTGGCATTTCTCGTCGACGCGTATCGCGATCTCGGTCTCGAAGGAAAAGAGCTGCGCGCGCATGCGCTCCTCGCGCTGACCGCATACCTCGGCGTGCTGCATCTCCATCGACAAGGCTTTCCCGGCCTGCGCACGCCGAAAGAGATCGACGCGTATGTCGCGCATGCGGCCGTGCATCTGATTCCGGCGGTACGGAAGCGCCGGTGATCGCGCGCGCTCTCGTCATTCGTCCGCTCTTCCGCGAAAAAATTCGCACGCTGCTCACGATCACCGGCATCGCCGTCGGTGTCGCAGTCGTCGTCGCGATCCAGCTCGCGAACCAGAGCGCGCTGCGCGCGTTTCGCGAATCGGTCGACGCAATCGCGGGACGCGCGAATTACCAGCTCATCGGCGACACCGGCCCGATCGACGAGCAGCTCCTGTTGCGCCTGCAGCCGCTGTGGAACGATGGCGTGCGCTTCGCGCCGGTGATCGATATCGAAGGGGTGGTCGAGCCGTCGCAGATGCCGGTGCGCTTGCTCGCCGTCGATCTGCTCAGCGATCTGCATTTTCGCGATTACCGCTACGCGCAGATCGTGACGAGCGGCGCAGGGATCACGCGCTTTCTCGAATTGTTCCGCGACGATTCCGTGATCCTGCCCGCGCCGTTCGCGCGCGAGCATGGATTGAAGCTCGGCAGTCCCGTGACGCTGAACGTCCTCGGCCATCGAGCGACGCTCATCGTGCGCGGCATTCTCGAAGCGCGCGGACCGGCGACTGCGTTCAACGGCGCGATTGCCGTGACCGACATCGCGACCGCGCAAACGCGCTTCGGGATGATCGGGAAATTGTCACGCGTCGATCTGCTCGTGCCCGACGACACAGTGCTCAAACGCGTCGCATTGCCAGCGGGCACGCGCATCGAGCGGCCCTCGCGGCGCAACGAGCGCGTCGAGAAAATGCTGCTCGCGTTTCGCGTGAACCTCTTCGCGCTCGCCGGCGTCGCGCTGCTCGTCGGAATGTTTCTCGTCTACAACACCGTGCTGATCTCGATTCTGCGGCGCCGCAAGGACGTCGGCGTGTTGAAAACGGTCGGCACCTCGCCGCGACAAATCCTCCTCGCCTTCCTCGGCGAAGGGCTGCTTTTCGGCTTCCTCGGCTCGCTCCTCGGCATCGCTCTCGGCGTCGCGCTCGCGGGCGCGATCCTCCGCGTCGTCGGACGCACGATCAACACGTTGTACGTCGCATCGCGTCCCGAAGTCGTGCAACTGACGCCGGGCGTCATCGCGCTCGGACTCGCCGTCGGCCTGCTTCTCTCGCTCGTCTCCGCGATTCAACCGTCGCTCGAAGCGTCGCGCGTGCGGCCGTCCGCGATGATCGTGCCGGGCTTGCAGCAGCGCGTGAAACATCCGCGCGCGCTCGGCATCGCGGCGATTGTCTGCTTCGTTGCCGCCGCACTCGTCGCGCAACTTCCGCCCATTCACGGCATCGCGGTCGCCGGTTACGTCGCGGTGCTGCTCGTCGTCGCAGCGTTCTCGCTGCTCGCGCCGGCGATCGTGCGCGTGACGTCGACGCTGTGCGGCGTGCCGCTGCAACGCGCGTTCGGCATCGTCGGACGCCTCGCCGCGGTGTCGCTGCCGGCGTCGCTGCGAAGAACGTCCGTCGCGAGCGCCGCGCTTTCGCTCGCGACCGGGATGATGGTCGCAGTCGCCTTGATGGTCGGCAGCTTTCGCGAGACCGTGCGTATCTGGGTCGATCAGACGATCAGCTCCGATCTCTGGCTGCGTCCCGCGCGCGGACTGACGAATGCGGACGCTGCGCTGTTTCGCGCGGAGGTTGGCGACGAAGTCGCGCGCGTGCCGTTCGTCGCGGCGATCGATCGTGTGCGCGGGCGCGACGTGCTGTACGGCGACGCGATCGTGAGCGTCGGCAGCGGCGAATTCGGCATCGCCGCGCGTCACGGCAATCTGCCGATGGTGAGCGGCTCCGCGCGCGACGCGCTCGAACAAGCGACGCGGCGCAACGGCGTCGTCGTGTCGGAATCCTTCGCGATCAAGTTCAGGAAAGACGTCGGCGACGTGATCGCGCTCGGCACGCGCCGGTTCCCGATCACCGGCATCTACCGCGACTACTCGAGCGATCGCGGCGTGATCGTGATGGATCGCCCGCTCTTCATCCGCACATTCGGCGACGACGCGATCAACACGATCATCGTCTACCTCAAGCCGGGCATTTCGCGCGATTGGGCACGCCGCGAGCTCGAACGCCGCTTCGGCGCAAAGTACCGCGCATTCGCGGTCACCAACGGTGAGATTCGTGCCGAGGTCATGCGGATCTTCGATCAGACCTTCATGATCACGTACGCACTCCTCGGCGTCGCAATCGTCGTCGCCGTCCTCGGCATCATCAACACCCTCGCCGCGCTGATCCTCGAGCGCACACGCGAGCTCGCGTTGCTGCGTGTGACCGGCATGTCGCAGCGCGACGTCCGCACGATGCTCATCCTCGAATCCTCGATCCTCGGCATCGCCTCGACCGCGGCGGGACTCGTGATGGGCTACGTGGTCTCGTGGATCCTCATCAACGTGATCAACAAACAATCCTTCGGCTGGACGATCGAGTTCCACACACCCGCGCTGCTGATCGCGGTATCGCTCGCGATCACGTTCGTCGCATCCACACTCGCCGGCATCGTCCCGGCGCGAATCGCGAATCGGATCGACGTCGCGAGCGCGATCAAGACATAGCGCGTTGGCCGTTTGCCGTTGGCCGTAGGCCGTGATGAAGTGGCATCTCCACGGCCGACGGCCAACGGCGACCGGCCAACGAAATATGAAAATCTTCCAGATTCTCGAGTTCAATCAATTCAACACCGGCTCCGTGCATCAGATGTTTCAGGCGGCGACGGGGCTGCACGAGCGCGGGCATGAGATCGCGATCATCAGCCGTCCCGATCGGGTGCTCGAGGCGAAGGCGCACGAGCGCGGCGTCGCGTTTCATGGATTTCCGTTCCGGCATCAGTTCGACATCGGCACGATTCGCGCGTTGCGGCGGCTGGTTCGGGAGCAAAAGCCGGACGTCATCCACGTGCACAAGGGAATCGCGCATGCGCTCGCGCTTGCGGCGACGGTGCGCGATCCTGTCGGCGCGTTCGTCGTCAATCGCGGTGTGTCGTTTCCGCTCGACGTTTGGAATCGCGGCAAGTACCGCACGAGCCGCGTCCATCGCGTAGTCACCGTGTGCGAGCAGATCCGCCAGGTGATCATCGCGAGCGGAAAACTACCGCCGGAGAAAGTCGAAGTCGTCTACGCCGGCACCGACGTCGCGCTGTTCGATCCCGATCGCTGGGACGCGCGTGCGTTTCGTCGCGAGAAATCGATCGCGGACGACCGCTTCGTCATCGCGCAGGTCGGCGTGCGCGATTGGAAGGGCTGGAAAGAACTGATCGATTCGGTGTCGGACGTCGCGCCGTCGCATCCGCGCGTACATCTGCTGCTGATCGGCTGCCGCGACGACAACGAGAAGAACGAAGTGCGCGACTACGCGCGCGCTGTGGGCATGAGCGAGCACGTCACGCCGATCGAGTACCGCACCGACATGCCGAATGTGTTCGCGTCTTGCGACCTCGTCGTCGACGCATCGTGGGCCGGCACCGGAATCACCGGAACGATTCGCGAGGCGATGGCCATGCGCAAACCGGTGATCGCGACCGACGCGGGCGGCAATCGCGAGCTCGTGTCGTCAGACGAAGTTGGCTGGCTCATTCCGATGAAAGACCGCGCCGCACTCACACGCGCGCTCGGCGAAGTGATCGACGATCCCGCGCGCGCATCGCGCACTGCGCAAAACGCGCGCGAACACGTCGTGCGCGGATTCTCGAAGGAACTGCGGATCACACGTCTGGAGACGTTGTACTCCACAATTCTCGCGACGAAACTTTAGGAGTGCGTGCGCACCGTCCAGGTTCACCGTGTGGCACAGACACTCTTGTCTGTGCGCCCCGCGCGGGATGAGCCGATGCACACTGGGCTCCGGCCTCCCGAGTGCGCACAGACAAGAGTGTCTGTGCCACATGGCCGCCGCACTCCAGATCAACCCGGCGGCGGTGCTTGCAGCAAATCGATCGTCTGCCCGCTCTCTGTCGTGACGAGCAGCGTCGTGTAGGTCCACGTGCTTCCGCTCTTCGTCGCGATCGCGTGGATCTTCGCGGATTCCTTCGATCCGCGGATCGGGATCGTCACGTCGGCGTTTCCGGTGGCGTTGTTGATCGAGATGCTGCCCATCGGAAATTTGTTCGGGACGATCGGCTCGCCGAGGACTGCGATGACTCGTGGGTCGCGTTGCGCGCGCTCGATGGCGCCCGCGTACACCTCGCTGTTGCGGATCAGGCTGACGACGAACCAGAGCACGCCGCCGACGAACGCGATCATGCCGACGAACGCCGCGACGCAGCCGCACACGACCCACTTGCCGCATCCGCTCTTCTCGCGCGGCTGTTCGAGTTGTTGTTGCGGCGGAGGCGGAGGAGGTGGCGGCGGCGGCGGGGTCTGCCAGCCTTGTTGCTGCGCGTTCTCCGGCGGTGCGAGGTTGTCGTCGTTCCACGCCATGGCGTGAGGAGAATACTCCCGAGCGGCTATTTCGCTGGCGCTTGAATCTTCTGCAGCGCGTCAGCCGCCGCCTTTTGCACGAACGGATTGGAGTCGCTCAGACTCTTGTTGAGCGCGGCCTTGCTTCGCAAATCGGGACCGATCGCGCCGAGTGCTTTTGCGGCGAATGCGCGCACGGCCCACTGCTCGTGATTCAGCGCCTTGATGAGCGCGGGGACCGCTTGCCTTCCGTTGGGACCCATTTTGACGAACGCGCCTGCCGCATACATCGCGACGTCGCCGTCTTTGCTGTCGAGAGCCTGAACGAGCGGGCGGATCGAATTCGGCGAAAGTGCGCCGAGGCAGGCGGAGGCTTGCGCTTTTCGCTTCGCGTCGGGATCGGTGTGGAGCATTTGGATCAGGCGATCGACGACGCGATCGACGTTCGCGAAGCCGGGCGTTCGATCGAGCTCCTTCACGAACGCGGGATCCGCTCCCTGGATCAGCAGGTGCAGCCGGAGCATGTCGGCATTCAGCGTGGGGGACGTGTCGCTTCGAGGAACGTCCTCCGGCGCGTTGCAGCCGATGGCCGAGAGGAGCAATGCCAGCACGAGAATCGGAACGCGCATGGGGAGAGGATAGCCGTCCGCACAGGTCAGTTGTAAGTTAGCGTGAAACGTTTTTCGCGCGAACGTCACTACACGCGCATGGGAAATGAAACGACGAATCTCACCACTCTCGTAGGCAACGCGATCGCGAACGACACGGTCTTCAATTGGAACAAGCAATGGACCGGCGGCTTCAGGCTGGCGGCGGAGACGCGCAAGGTGCGCATGCTCAAAGTCACCGTCGTGCTGCTCGCGGACGATGACGGCACACACGCCACGGGCGAAGTGACGCCCGGCGGCAAAGTCGTGCCGGTAACTCCATGGCTGCGCAATCCGGCCATCCACACGAAGTCCGGCGAAAGCTACATCGACGATCTGATCTCGCTCACGAACAAACAGCTGTTCGCGTCGGGCGCGAATTTCCTTCTCGATCGCGTCAACGCCAACTACATCTTCGAGAAGAGCACGGTCGTCAATAACTTGACCTTCACGGCGGGCGGCAACGACGCCGTCGCGTTCATCGAGAAGAAGCGGAAGGAAATTGGCGGCGAGGCGTGGCGCGACTCGGTGCTCCTGCTCTTTCCGTGGGGCAAGTTCGGCGACGCGACGCGTTCCCTTCCGGAGGGACAGGGATTCAGCGGCTCGAACTGGCCGTTCGTCAAGCTCGCGGTGTGGGGCTACAACCGCGACCGTTTCGTCGACGGCGAGCTCGTCGCCGGCA
>DATKFO010000208.1:0-4482 GCA_035544355.1 Thermoanaerobaculia bacterium | reverse complement strand
GCGCGATTCGACTATCGTGTTGCCCGCCATGAATCGTCTGAAGACTCTCGCTCTTGCCATTCTCCTGGTCGCAGCTTCTGCAAACGCGCAGAGCGGCGCCGTCGCCGCGCGCATCGATCGCATCCTCCGCGAAGTGCCGCTGATCGACGGACACAACGATCTGCCGTGGCAATACGAAGAGCGCGTGAAGAATCATCTCGCGCAGATCGACCTCCGGCAGGATCAGAGCAAACTCACGCCGCCGCTGCACACCGACATCGCGCGGCTGCGGCAGGGGAGACTCGGCGGGCAGTTTTGGTCCGTCTACATTCCGGCGACGCTGAAAGGCGCGGATGCCGTGCGGGCCGTCATCGAGCAGATCGACGTCGTGCATCGCATCGACGGGCAGTACGCCGACACGTTCGAGCTCGCGCGCACCGCCGATGACATCGTGCGCATCCATCGCAGCGGCAAGATCGCGTCGCTGATCGGCATGGAAGGCGGCCACTCGATCGGCAACTCCCTCGGCGTGCTGCGCCAGCTCTACGCGATGGGCGCGCGCTACATGACCATTACGCACAGCGACAACAACGACTGGGCCGATTCCGCGACCGCCGATCCGATCCACAACGGACTCACGCCGTTCGGCAAGCAAGTCATCGCCGAGATGAACCGCCTCGGCATGCTCGTCGATCTCTCGCACGTCGCGCCGAAGACGATGCACGACGTGCTCGATATCGCCGCGGCGCCGGTGATCTTTTCGCACTCATCTTCGCGCGCGATCACCGATCATCCGCGCAACGTTCCCGACGACGTGCTCGTGCGCCTCAAGGAAAAAGACGGCGTCGTGATGGTGTCGTGGGTCCCGACGTTTAGTTCGGAAAAAGTCCGCGCACGCGACGCCGCGAAAGACGCCGAAGAAGCGCGCCTCAAGACGCTTTATCGCGGACAGCCGGAGAAAGTGAAGGCGGGACTCGCCGAGTGGGAAGCCGCGAATCCGGCACCGAAAGCGACCGTGCAGGACGTCGCCGATCACATCGACCACATCGCGAAAATCGCCGGAGCCGACCACGTCGGCCTCGGCGCCGATCTCGACGGCATCACGTCGACTCCGGAAGCGCTCGACAGCGTGGCCGCGTATCCAATCCTCTTCGCAGAGCTCATCCACCGCGGCTACACCGACGAGCAACTCAAAGGTATCGCCGGACTCAACGTGCTCCGCGTGATGCGAAAGACGGAGGCGGTGGCGGCACGACTGCAGAAGGAGCGGCTGGCGTCGGATGTGCGAATCGAAGAGGTGGACAAGCCGGCTGTCGCGCAAGCGGCGACTCACTGAGCCGAATCAGCGATCGAGTTTCGTCTCGTCGGAGGGGTCTTGAGCATCGACCGCGAGCTCGCGTACATGTCGCTGCACGAATTCCGCGAGACGCTCCTGGAGCAGCTCTTCTTGCAGCGCGCGCAGGCGCGCTTCATATGAGGAGAACAACCCACGAGCCCGGAGCTCGGCCGGTACACCGTCGAGATAGGCGTGAAGATCTGCGATCTCGACCGAGAGATTGCTCGTCGCCGGCTCAGATGCGGCTGTCATAGCCGTCGTTGCCCATACGCGTCCCTTCGGAGTCTTGTTCCGCGTCGGCTGGATCAACGCGCTCTCGTTCGTCGATGGCCTCGAGAAGCTGATCGATCGTCAGCTCCGAGAAAATTTTATGACGCTCTTTCGTGTAGTCGCCGTGGTCATCCATCGAACTATCGTGCCGTCGAAGCAACTGCGAATGCAAGATGGAGCGCGAAAGTGTCATCCTTCGCGAGGGAATGGCACGAGGCCGCTGTCACGTGAAT
Source organism: Thermoanaerobaculia bacterium (assembly GCA_035544355.1). Lineage (GTDB taxonomy): Bacteria > Acidobacteriota > Thermoanaerobaculia > Gp7-AA8 > Gp7-AA8 > DATKFO01. Next base: position 2,664 of record DATKFO010000208.1, on the reverse strand, counting down.
AACAACCCCTCATCCGCCTTCGGCACCTTCTCCCCTCACGAGGGGAGAAGGGGCTCGATTGTTGTTTCTCGCGAGAGATTTCCCCATCGAGACCCTTCTCCCCTGCGCCTTTTGCGGGGGAGAAGGTGCCGAAGGCGGATGAGGGGGCGACTCTCGCGAGGCGTGTCATTAGAAGAAGTCTCCGGGCAAACGGGTGACGGGCAACGGGCGACGATTGGCTACCCGATCACCCACTTCTCGTACGAATCCCCCGGCAATTCGCGCACGAAACGCGACGGCTCCATCAGCACGTCCATGCCGCCGCGATCGCGCGCCATCACGGGGAACACGAGATACAGCTCCTGCTTCGCGCGCGTGACGGACACGTAGAACAGTCTTCGCTCTTCTTCTTCGCCGGGGATGACGAGCTCGCGGGTGCCGTTTTCGTCGATCGCGGGCGCGTCTTCGACGACGCCTTCGAGCAGCGGCAGGGCTTCGTGCACGCGATTCGGTTCGACGCGGATGATGCCGCCCGGCACGCGCAGGGCGCGTTGCGAGGGGAACCGTCCGTCGGCGAGCCAGATCACGAAGACGATACGCCACTCGAGTCCCTTCGCCTGGTGCACGGACGACAACACGATCTTTTCGTCCTCGGGACCGACGACCGCGACGTCTTCGCCCGCGATCGGATTTGCGAGCGCGACTTCGTCGAGGAACTGGTTCACGTCTTCGTAACGCAACGCGTATTGCGACAACTGTTCGAGATCGTCGAGCCGCGCCTGCGCGTTCGGAAATTTCGCGCGCGCGTAGTCGGCGTAGCCTTTCTCGACGACGATGCGGATCGCTTCCGATGGATTGCGCTTCATGCCTTCGGAATCGAGGAGCTGCAGGACTGAGCGCGCGCTGCGCAGCGAATCTGCGACGCCGCGGCCGGAGACATCGACGCCGCGCAGAAATCGTTCGAGCGGATTCACCGACTCGCTGATGCGCGCCCATACATCGGCTGCGATTCTTTCGCCGATTTTCGGATAGAGCTTGAGCATCCGCTTCCACGAAAGCTCGTCGCGCGTGTTCGTCACGATCTTCAGGTACGCGAGCACGTCTTTGATGTGCGCCTGCTCGAAGAAACGCACGCCGGAGCGGATCTCGTACGGGATCAGCCGCCGCGTGAGCTCCATCTGCAACTCGAGCGATTGATAGTGCGATCGATAGAGCACCGCGATGTCGCCGAGCTTTTCGCCTTCGTCGCGCAATTCGAGGATGCGCTGCGCGACGAACGCCGCCTGCTCGTACACGTCATCGACGCCGACCACCGCGGGATCGGGTCCATCGCCGCGTACCGCGCGCAGCTCTTTCTGAAATTGGAAGCGGTTGTGCGCGATCGCGGAGTTCGCGAGCTGCAGGATCTGCCGCGTCGAACGGTAATTTGTCTCGAGCTTGTAGATCATCGCGTCGGGAAAGCGCAGCGGGAAGGTGAGGATGTTCTCGAACGACGCGCCGCGGAACGAATAGATCGACTGCGCGTCGTCGCCGACGACCATCACGTTGTGCTTCACCGACGCCATCGCGTCGACGATGTCCGCCTGCAGTTTGTTCGTGTCCTGGTATTCATCGACGAGGATCGCGCGAAACCGCCGCTTCAGAGCCTCGGACACATCCGCATGCTCGTCGAGCAGCAGTTTCCAGTGCACGAGCAGGTCGTCGAAGTCCATCGAGTTCGCGTCGCGCTTCCGTTCTTTGTAGCGGCGAAACACATTGATCATCTCCTCCTTGTAGAGAAGGAAATGCGGGTAATTCGCCTCGAGATGGAGCTCGAGCGGCGTGCGCGTGTTGATCAGATACGAATAGATATCGAGCAGCACGTCGCCTTTCGGGAAGCGCTTTTCGAGCGTCTTGATGCCGAGGGAGGAGATGGCGGACTCCATCGTTTCCTTGGCGTCTTCGTCGTCGAGAATCGTGAAGTTCGAGCGGTATCCGATCGACTCCGCGTAGCGGCGCAGCAGGCGATTGCCGATCGAATGAAACGTGCCGCCCCAGATGCGCCGCGTGTCGATCGTGACGAGCTGCTCGACGCGCGAGAGCATTTCGCGCGACGCCTTGTTCGTGAACGTGAGCAGGAGGATGTCGGAGGGATCGATGCCGTCTTCGATGATGCGCGACACGCGATAGGTGAGTGTGCGCGTCTTGCCCGAGCCCGCGCCGGCGATGACGAGCATCGGACCTTCGCCGGCCATCACCACTTCGAGTTGTTCGGAGTTGAGCTCGTCCTCGTAGCGGACGCGATAGTTCTTCTTCGGCTTTTCCGCGGGCTTGAGGGTGTATTTGCGGATCTTCGTCATGTCGTCGGGCCGCTTCTACAATACCTGCAACATGAAATGGATTCGCTGGTTCATCGCAGGCGCGCTCGCCGTTCCCGTTTTTCATCAGACGGTGTTGTGGGTGTTGCATGCGATCGGGTGGATCTCGCTCAAGCCGTTCTCGCTCGCGGCGACGCGTCCGTTCGGTGTGCCCGAGGTGCTCTCGCTCTCGTTCTGGGGCGGCGTGTGGGGCATCCTCCTCGGCGCGATTCTCATGCGCGTGCGTTCGTCGCGCGCGTACTGGCTGATCGCGATCGTGTTTGGCGCGATCGCACCGACGCTCGTTGCGGGACTCGTCGTGATGCCGCTGAAGCACATGCCGCGCACG
>DATKFO010000207.1:0-4126 GCA_035544355.1 Thermoanaerobaculia bacterium | reverse complement strand
CGCGACGTGTTCGGCGAGCTGCTGACGAAACATCTGCGCGTGCCGTCACTCGCGACCGTATTCCCGCGCTACGACAACGCGGCCACGAAGTGGCGCGGGGTCTTGGCGTGAGCGTGTTGTGTGCCGCCCGCCGCAAAGCGGCGGGCTCCGATTCAACAAGATCGCGCGTGTCCCCGGCCGTAGCGCTCAGGAAAGTTTCGCGACCTCGTAAAGCTCGCGGACGTCCAACCGCGCATCGATCGCGGACAAGTCCGCGACCTCGCCTTCGCGGACGATCTGCGATCGCCACTCGGCATTTTCTCCGCGCGTCCAGACGGTCACGACGTGTTCCTTGTGCGACACGAGAACGTATTGCCGCAGCGATGCGAGCGTTTTGTAGTGCTCGAACTTGTCGCCCGCGTCGTACTCCGCGGTGCTCCGGCTCAGGACTTCGGCGAGGAAGGTCGGGTTGGTGACGGCAAGCCGATCCGTTTCGTCGAGCGCGTGCGGTCCGCAGATCACGGTAACGTCGGGGTAGGTCGTGAGGCCGGACTGAGTACGAACTCGCAGGTCGGAGGTGAAGGCATGGCAATCGCCGCCGCGGAGTTGCGCGAAAAGAAGAGCGATGACCGCCGATGCGAGTGCGGCGTGCTCGGGCGTGCCGCCCGCCATCGCGTAAATCTGGCCGTCGAGGTATTCGTGTTTGACGTTGCTCGACGCCTCGAACGCGACATATTCGGCGTAGGGGTAATAGACCTTGTGAAGTGTCGCCGGCATCTCAATCGATTATTGCATGACCGACTACAATTCGCGCCGCGTGTGCGGAATCTACGGAATCACCAGCAGCACGGCCGCGCTCAAACATCCTTCGGTTCTCGAACTGATGGGCGAAGCGTTGCGGCATCGCGGGCCGGATGGGCGCGCGGTGCTCACGCATCCGCAGGCGGTGATTGGCACGGAGCGGCTGCGCATCATCGATCTGCACGAGCGTGCCGATCAGCCGTTTGCGACGCCTGATCAACAGGTCTGGCTCGAAGCGAACGGCGAGATCTACAACGCGGCGGAGATCCGCGCGCGCTATCCCGATTTTCCGTATCGCTCGCATTCTGATGTCGAGACGATCCTGCCGCTGTATCTCGATCGCGGTGCGGATTGCGTCGCGATGCTCGACGGGATGTTCGGTCTCGCGATTTGGGATTCGCGCACGCGCACGCTGCTGCTCGCGCGCGATCGTGCCGGCGAGAAGCCGCTGTTTTATGCGCGCGTTGGCGGCGAAGTGATCTTCGCGTCCGAGCTGCAATGTCTGCTGAAGCATCCCGACATCACGCGAGAGCTCGACCCGATCGCCATCGAAGAGTTCCTCCGCCTCGGATACGTCCCCGAACCGCGCACGCCGTTCAGTGCGATTCGTCGCGTGCCTGCGGGCAGCTATATGCGCTTCTCGCCCGACGGTGTCGAGACCGTGCACTACTGGGATCCGGCGTCGTTCGTGATCGAGCCACGCGATGCGCGCGAAGCCGTCAGCGAATTGCAGCGACTGTTCGAGCGCGCGGTCACGAAGCAAGTGATGTCCGACGTGCCGGTCGGCGTGTTCATCAGCGGCGGACTCGATTCGTCGCTCCTCGCGACGCTCGCGTCGCGCGCGATCGGTGTCGACAAGGTGCACACGTTTTCGGCGCAGTTCGCCGAGGAGTCGTACGACGAGAGCGGCGACGCCGCGGTGCTTGCGGCGTGGATGCGCACGAAGCACGTGCCCGTGCGCACGGATGAAGAGACATTGCGCGAAGCGCTCGAGAACGTGACGCGACGCGTCGCGGAGCCGCTCGCCGATCCCGCAATCCTGCCGACGTTTCTGCTCGCGCGTGCGGCGCGTGAGCACGTGAAAGTCATTCTCAGCGGCGAAGGCGCCGACGAATTGTTCGGCGGCTATCCGACGTACATCGGCCACAAGATCGCGCCGAAGTACGACGCGATGCCGGCGTTCGTGCGCAGCGCGCTGCGCCGCATCGTCAACGCGATGCCGGCGTCGGGGAAGAAAGTCACGTTCGAATATCTGCTCAAGCGATTCGTGTCTGATGCCGAGCGCCCGTGGGTCGAGCGGCATCTCGCGTGGTTCGGCACCGGACTGACGTCGAGCGTCTTCGCGAATCCGCCGCACGCGCTGCCCGAGCTTCCGCACGCGGAAGGTCCGAGCGAACCGCTCGCGGCCGCGATGCTGCTCGACTATCGCAGTTATCTCCGCGACAACCTGCTCGTGAAAGTCGATCGCGCAACGATGCTCTCGTCGGTCGAAGCGCGCGCGCCGTATCTCGATCGCGATCTCACGAAATTCGCGCTCACGCTGCCGTCGAATCTCCGCCTGCGCGGCATGACGACGAAGTGGGTGCTGAAGAAAGCCGCCGAGAAGTGGCTGCCGAAAGACGTGATCTATCGTCGCAAGCGCGGACTCTCCGTGCCGATCGCGAGCTGGATCAATCACGGGCTGCGCAGCGAAGTCGATCGCCTGCTTGAGCCGGAGCGTTTGCGCAGCGAAGGCATCGTGAACGAGCGTCACGTGCGCGAGCTGCTCACGGAACATCGCGCGGGTCACGCGAATCACGCGAAGCCGCTATGGGCGCTGATCACGCTTCAGTTCTGGATGGAGCTCTGGTCCAGGTCGTAGAGCGACGGCCGTGACGCAAACGGATTCATGCCGCTGATGCAGAGCCTCACGATCGAACCGACGTCTGCGACTTCGAACGGCTTGCGCAGCACGCCCGCCACGATGTCGGGATCGACGGTCTTGAATTTCTGATCGGCGTACGCGGTGATCACGAGCACCACCGGTTTGCGCGCCGGCGGATTCGTCTTGATGTAGTCGATGACCTCGAATCCGTCGACCCGCGGCATCATCAGATCGAGCAGGATGACGTCGTACTCGCACTCCTGCAGTTTCTCGATCGCCACGGCGCCGTCGGCGACGCAATCGACTTCGAGATTCTCGCGCCGGATGATCGTGCCGAGGAGACGACGAATCGAAGAATCGTCATCCACGACGAGGACTCTGGCCTCGCTTTGGAGGGGACTTCTCATGCTGCGATCGATTATTTGGAAGATTCGTGCCAGCCAACCCACAGGGAATGGATGAGTTAGCGTCCCGTGATCAATCGCGCGCCGCGCTGGAAGGTGAGATACGCCCACGCCCACTGCGTGATGACGAGGAAGCGGTTGCGAAATCCGATGAGGAAAAAGATGTGGATCGCGAGCCACGCGGCCCATGCGAGGAAGCCGCTGAGGCGAACGCGACCGAGGTCTGCGACGGCGGCGGCGCGGCCGATCGTCGCGAGCGAGCCTTTATCGTGATAGCGGAACGGACGCAGCGGTTGTCCTTCGATCGCGCGCCGGATGTTCTCGCCGATGAACTGTCCTTCCTGGATTGCGGCGGGTGCGACGCCGGGGACAAGCGAGCCGTCGGACTGGGTCAGCGCGGCGAGGTCGCCGATGACGAACACGTCGTTGTGTCCCGGGATCGTGAGGTCGTTGTTGACGAGCACGCGACCGGCGCGATCGAGCGGAGCGCCCTCCAGCGATTTCGCGAGCGGCGACGCTTGCACGCCCGCGGCCCAGAGCACGGTGTGCGTCGCGATGCTCTGCTCGCCGATGCGCACTTCGTGATCGTTGATGTTCGTCACGATTGCGCTGTTGATCACTTCGACGCCGAGGTGCTCGAGTTGCTTTCGCGCTTTCTCGGAGAGAGCGGGTGGATACGGCGGCAGCACGCGCGGAAGTCCTTCGATCAGGATCACGCGCGCGCCTTCGGGACGAATGTGGCGGAAATCGCGGACCATCGTTTGCCGCGCGATCTCGGAGAGTGCGCCCGCGAGCTCGACGCCGGTCGGTCCGGCGCCGACGACGACGAACGTGAGCCACGCTTTCTGCGCATCGGGATCAACTTCGCGTTCCGCGTTTTCGAATGCGAGGAGCACGCGGCGGCGAATCTCGAGCGCGTCTTCGATCGTCTTGAGGCCGGGCGCGTCGCGCTCCCATTCGGGATGGCCGAAGTACGAATGCGTCGCGCCGGTGGCGACGACGAGGAAGTCGTACTCGAGCGTCTTGCCGTCCGCGAGCTGCACGGACTTCGCGTCGACGTCGATCGATGTGACGTCGC
>DATKFO010000206.1:0-8921 GCA_035544355.1 Thermoanaerobaculia bacterium | reverse complement strand
CGGTCGCAGTTTTCTCGCCCTCGATCAGCAGGTACGAGACGAGATTCGTATCTGCGACGATCAACGCTCTCTCCGCCGCGCGCGGTCGATCACCACTTGTCTTAGCGGTCGTTGACCGCGGACGCGAAGGCGGTCGATCTGCTCGAGTGATGGAGGTCCCGAGCGGTCATGCAAAACCGACTCGAGGATCGTGATCGCTTCACCGCTGAGGCTTCGCCGGTTCGCCGCCGCGCGCGCCTTCAACTTTCGATGGAGGTCCTTCGGAAGGTCCTTGATGAGGAGTCCAGCCATGGTATCGAAAGTATAGCGAAACGATAGCAGCGTGCACTAGACTCGATCGATGCGCGAGATGAACGTCCACTAGTGCGAGCCGTCGTCCTCACGCGCTACGGCGCCGCCGATGTTCTGCGCATCACTGAGGTCGCGACTCCGGCTCCGCGCGCGAACGAGGTTTGCGTGAAGGTTCGCGTCGTCGGGATCAATTTTGCCGAGGTGCTTTCGCGGCGTGGGTTGTACGGGTGGGCGCCGAAGCTTCCGTACATCCTCGGCATGGAAGCGTTCGGCGAAATCGACGCGGTAGGCGAGAGCGTCGCGACGCACAAACCGGGCGATCGCGTGATCGTTGGGACGCAGTTCGGGACGTACGCGGAATTCATTTGCGTGCCCGCGGAGCGCGCGCTTCCAGCGCCGCCGGATTTCACGCCCGAGCAATGTGCGGCGTTCGCCGTGAGCTATCTCACCGCGTGGATCGGGCTGATGGAGATGGCGCGACTCCGAACCTCGGACACGCTGCTCGTGACGTCCGCCGCGGGCGGAGTTGGAACGGCGGCGGTGCAAATCGGATCGCGATTCGGGGCGCGTGTGATCGGCGCGGCGGGGAAGGGGAAGCAGGACGCAGTTCGCGCACTCGGTGCCGATCTCGCACTCGATTACAGCGATGTGCGTTGGGAAGCGCAGCTCGGCGACGTGAACGTTGTGCTCGAAATGTCCGGCAGCGAAATCTACCGCGCCGCAGTCCGCCACCTCGCGCCGATGGGGCGCATCGTCATCGCCGGCGCGAGCAATGCGTTTCCGCGCACGCGCAATCCGTTCGCGCGGCTCGCATCGCTGCGCAATCTGCCGCGCGCGAGCATCTTCGACATGCTGCGCCGCTCGTACGGTGTGATGAGTTTTCACGTCGGCTGGCTGCTCGACGCGGGCGTCGTGCAATCGCAGTGGCGCGAGCTCGTGCATTTCGCCGGCGAGCACCGGATCACGCCGGTGATCGCCGAGGCGTTCGCATTCGACGACATCGCGAGCGCGCATCGAGCGCTCGAGGAGCGTCGCAACATCGGCAAGGTCATCGTTCACGTGACGAACGACTTGTAGCGCTCCGCCGCTCGATCGACGGCGCGGGCTTCGCGCGCGGTGAGCTCGCGGAATGTCGAAACCTTCACGGACTTGCTGCGCAACGCTCGCGTCCACGTTCCGATCACGATGCCGTCGATGACGACGATCGCTTTGAAAATCCCGCCGCCCGCGTTCACTTGTTTCGTGAACGCAGGATCGAGCACGGCGGAGCGATCGCGATACGCGACGGTGTATTCATCGAACGGTGGCAGCAACTGCACGTGCGGCGATTGCATGCGAGCGCGTTTTGCGTGATCGATATCGACTTCGCCCAGGGCGATCGCTTCCTTTGCTTCCTTCATCGTGAGGCCGCTCCACCACATGAAGTCTGCGATCGTTGCGGGGCCGTGGCTGTTGAAGTAACGACGCGCGAGCTCGGCGAGCGATTCGTCGCGCGATTTCGATTTCGCGTCGGGCAACCATTCGTCGAGCAGCACGAACGTCGGCTGCTTGCCGCGACGCGCGCCGAAGCAGATGACGAATTCGTGTGCGAGCGCGAAGAGCATGTGCAGGCCGCGGCTACCGGTCGTCGCGATGCGTGATTTCTGCAGAGCTGCGTAGATCTCGGGACGCGTGAGCGCGTTGCCGCCGCGCAGCTCGCGTTCGACGATCGTCCGGCAGCGTCGCAGCGTTTTTGCGTCGAGCTCGAAATCGCGCTCGAGGCGCAGGCGATGGCGTTTCAGTACGCGCGGCGCGAGCAGCTCGAGGATCCAGCGAACATCTTCGGCGGCGACGAAGTGCAGCGTGCCGCGCATCGGCCAGCAGCGCACGATCTTCCGCTCCGCGAGCGCGCGTTCGACGTCACTCTCGACCGCGGATCGCATGCGTGCACCGACGGCCCAGAGCGCGCCGAGGTAGTCCTGCGCTTGCATTGTGCCGAAATGGGAGACCACAGCGTGAGGAGTCGCGAGCGGATTGTTCGCGAGGAGCTGGCTGGCGAGGCGATGCGCGGGAATCGTCGTCACGGCGACAGTATCGCGCGGTGAAGCGGGTATCATGGCGCGCCGTTCCATCTCGCCTCAGGAGCTCGCATGTCCCGAAAACCGATCGCGTGGCTCGCGATCACGCTCACGATCGTGTTGCCCGTGACGCTGCCGCTGCACGCCGGGTTCGGCGGCACGGATCTGATTCTTCCTGCGGTCGGACGCGTCGACGGTGCGCACGGCAGTCACTTCTACACGACGGTGTGGATCACGAATCCGTCGGCGACCGAGGGCGCTGAGCTCGAGTTGTCGTTCCTGCGTAGTGGGCAAAGCAATCCGGCTCCGGCGACGGTGCATGATTCGATCGGCGCCGGCGAAACGAAGGTCTACGAGAACGCGTCGGAGACGCTGTTCCACATCACGGGGCTCGGCGCGATGCGCATCCGCTCGTCGCGCACGCTGCTCGTTTCGTCGCGGATCTACAACCAGGAAGAAGGGAAGGGACCGGCGTCGACGCAGGGCCTATTCAGCTCGGGCATTCCGCTGGATTTCGGCATTCGCAAGGGACAAGCGGGCGCGCTGCAGGGCGTGCGCAATTCGAGCGACTTCCGCTACAACGTTTTCTTTGTCGAGACGCTCGGCGCGCGCGTCGTGCTCGAGCTGACGATCATCGATGCGCACGGCGTGACGCTCGGCACGAGCGTCATCACGCTCGAGCCGTGGGAGCACCGCTCGATCGGAATCGGATCGCTGCTGAATGCGGTGCTCGCCGACGCGACGCTGCGCGTGGCAGCAGTCGACGGCGACGGACGCGCGATGGTTCTCGGATCGCAGGTAGCGAACGACAGCCAGGATGCGTCCGGGTTCGAGATGGGATTCCGCGACGAGCTTCTTGGTGCGAGCGGCGCGACCGGGCCGGTGGGACCGACAGGTCCCGAGGGGCCGGCGGGGCCGCAGGGGGAACCGGGAGCTCCGGGGCCGACGGGTGCGACGGGACCGATCGGTGCGACAGGCGCAACGGGTGCGGTCGGAGTTACCGGTTCGACGGGCGCTACGGGTGGAACAGGAGCAACGGGAGCGACAGGCGCAACGGGTTTGACTGGCGCAACCGGGATTACGGGAAATACGGGTGCAACGGGCGCGACCGGCGATACGGGCGCTGTCGGTCCAACGGGCTCCACCGGTTTGACGGGTGATCCTGGTGCAACCGGACCAACAGGTGCGACGGGACCAACAGGTGCGACGGGAGCAACTGGCGCGACCGGCGATCCGGGAGCGACAGGCGCAACGGGCAGCACCGGTTTAACGGGAAATCCTGGTGCAACCGGTGCCACGGGCGCGACTGGTGATCCCGGCGCGACTGGAGCCACAGGATCCACGGGTCCGACCGGCGCCACCGGAGCGACAGGTGCCACGGGTCCGACGGGTTCGACCGGCGCAACGGGTGCTACCGGGATTACAGGAAATACCGGTGCAACCGGAATCACCGGACCCACGGGTGCCACCGGTGATCCCGGTGCCACAGGCGCAACCGGCGCCACCGGAGTCACAGGCAATCCGGGCGCAACCGGAGCGACGGGTCCAACGGGAGCAACTGGCGCCACAGGGGCGACTGGATCGACCGGTGCGACTGGTGCCACCGGCGTGACGGGAGCAACGGGAAATACGGGGTCGACAGGAGCCACGGGATCGACAGGGACCACTGGCGCAACTGGTGCGACGGGAAATACAGGATCGACGGGCGCGACAGGATCGACTGGCGCCACCGGTGCGACCGGCGCGACCGGCAGCACCGGATCGACGGGTGCCACGGGTGCCACCGGTGCCACAGGTGCGACCGGCGACATCAATGGTGTTGCTGCAGGCGGAGATCTTGCCGGTACCTATCCAAATCCGTCGATTGCAACGACTGCAACCGCGGGGACGAACATCGTCAACGCAGTCAACGCGAGCAGCGCGCAGATCAACACCGCCAACGTCAACGGCGACGTCGAGCTCGCGCCTGCCGCACAGCAGTCCGCGACGACGTCGAACTCGCTCATCAACCTCAGACTGATCGGCACCGGCACTCTGGGCGACGGAACCACGAGCAAGCTGCTCTCGTTGAGCGCGAGCGGTTCGTATACGAACGGCGGCACATACGACCAGGAGCGTTTCGCCGTTGCGAATGACGGTAGCCTCTCGGCGGTCAGCGTCTACAACAACGGGATCGGCGGCATCCCTGTGGAAAACTCGGGAGTCCGGTTCCTGTGGTATGCGGGAAAGGCCGCGATTCGCGCCGGCGGCATCGACGGCACGCAGTGGGACGACGCGAATATCGGCCTGTATTCCTCGGCGTTCGGCGAGAACGTACGAGCGCTTGGCGACAATGCGATCGCCGTTGGGAAGTCCTGCGTCGCGACAGGACCGCGAACGACGGCGATCGGCGAAGGATGTACGGCGACCGGCTACGCGTCGGTCGCTCTCGGCTACGGTGCGTCGACCTCGACGAGTGCGGGCTCGCCGCGGTTCGGAACGTTTGTCTTCTCCGACTTTTCGGTTCCGATCGCCTTTTCGGTCGGATCGAATGTCGATTCGAGTACGCAGTTCCATCCGACGGTGACCAACTCGTTCAATGTCCGCGCGGTGAACGGGTCGTTCTTCTACACGAACACGGCGCTCACCACCGGATTCATCTTCAACAGCACGGCCGCCACGATGACGCTGGGCAACAGCAAGCTCTCAATGCTGAACACCGGCGAAACGCAGCTCACGTCCAACTCCGCCGGTACGTCCGGTGTGTCCCTGCCGCCCGGCAGCGGCACGTGGAGCTCGCTGTCCGATCGGAACATGAAAGAGAACTTCGAGCACGTCGACGGCGAGGAAGTTCTTCTGCGCCTTCGGAGCGTGCCGATCACAACCTGGAACTACAAGACCCAGAACGACACGATCCGCCACATCGGCCCGATGGCGCAGGACTTCGCACGCGCCTTCAGCCTCGGTGAGGACGACCGGCACATCGCAACCATCGACCCCGATGGTGTCGCGCTCGCCGGCGTGAAGGCGCTCGACGAACGCACACTCACCCAGCAGCAACGCATCGATGCACTCGAACAGGAGAACGCCGAGCTGCGGAAACGGCTCGAGCGTTTGGAGAAGCTGCTGCTCGATAATCATCAGGAGTGAGCCGCACCCACTTCCTCCTCGCATGTGCCGCCGCGATCGCGTTGATCGTGGCGGCGTACGCAAATTCGCTCGACAATTCCTTTCACTTCGATGACTCGCACGTCATCGAGAACAACCTCTACATCCGCAGTCTCGACAACGTTCCGAAGTTTTTCACCGACGCGCACACATTCAGCAGCCTCCCGCAGAACGCGACGTATCGCCCGCTCGTCACGCTGTCACTCGCGCTCGACTACGCGCGCGGACACGGACTCGCTCCGCGCGCGTTTCACGTCACGCAGCTCGCGCTGCTGCTGATCGTCGGCGCGCTGCTGGTCGCGTTCTTCACGCCGATCCTCGGACGCTGGCCATCGCTCTTCGCCGCGACGCTGTTCTGCGTGCACACCGCGAACACGGAGACGATGCATCTGATCTCCGCGCGCTCGGAGCTGCTGTCGACGATCGGCCTGCTCGCGTCGTTCGTGCTCTATCAACGCTCGGCGTTCGCGCGGCGCTCGCTGCTCTATCTCGTGCCGCTCGCGATCGGCGCGCTCGCGAAAGCGCCGCTCGTGGTGTTCGCGCCGCTGCTGTTTCTCTACGTCACGCTCTTCACCGATCGCAAAGCACTTCGCGAATCCATTCCGCCGCTCGTACTCGGCACCGCGCTGCTGCTGTTTCTCAATTCGATGAACGCACCGGAATGGACCTCGGGTGGCGGATCGGCGTGGCATTACATCGTCACGCAGCCATTCGTCTGGCTGCATTACGTGCGCCTCTTCTTCCTGCCGATCGGACTCACGGCCGACACGGACTGGTCTCCGTTCGCGCATTGGTATGACACGCGTGCGATCGCCGGCTTCGCCTTTCTCGCATTGCTGATCTGGTTCGCGCGTCGCGCGAGCGCGCCGGTGAAGTTCGGCATCGGATGGTTCGTGATCGCGCTGCTACCGACGAGCATTTTTCCGTTGGCCGAGGTTGCGAATGAACATCGGATCTTCTTCGCTTACATCGGGCTCGTGCTCGCGCTCGCGGCGCTGATCCCGGAGAAAGCGCTGCCGAGTGTCGCGATCGTGTTGTTGCTCGCGCACGCGATCGGCACGTACGAGCGCAACGAAATCTGGAAAACGGAAGAGAGCTTGTGGGCGGACGTCGTCGTGAAGAGTCCCGCGAACGGACGCGCGTGGATGAACTACGGGCTGACGCAGATGGCGAAGGGGCGCTACGCCGAGGCGAAGCAGAACTTCGAGCATGCCGCGACGTTCACGCCGAACTACTCCGTGCTCGAGATCAATCGCGGCATCGTCGAAGGTGAGCTCGGCGATCCGGTCGCCGCCGAACAGCACTTCCGTCGTGCGCTGCAACTCAATCCCGATACGAATGCGCATTACTTCTACGCGCGCTGGCTCGCGCAACGCGGACGCGCGGCCGACGCGCTTCCGCATGCACAAGAAGCAGTGCGACTGAGCCCCGCGTTTGCCGACGCGCAGACGCTGCTCGCGCGGCTCCGTTAGACTACGCAGCCGTGTCCAAAATCGAACGGGTTCCCGCGTACTCCTGGTACGCGCTCGCGCTGCTCACCACCGTCTACGTTCTGAACTTTCTCGATCGCACGCTGATCTACATTCTCTTCGTGCCGATCAAGCAGGAGATGCATTTCACCGATCTCCAGCTCGCGCTGCTCGGCACGACCTCGTTCGTGATTTTCTACACGCTCCTCGGCATTCCCTTCGGACGACTCGCCGACCGCGTGTCGCGCAAACATCTGATCGGGATCGGACTCGGAGTCTGGAGCTTGTTCTCGGGACTCACTGGATTCGCGGACAGCTTCTGGGCGATCTTCGCGTGCCGCTTGATGGTCGGAGTGGGCGAGGCGACGCTCGGACCCGCGGCGCTGTCGCTGCTCAGCGACTACTTCCCGCAGCGCATGCGCGCGACCGTGCAATCGACGTATTCGACCGGCATCGCGATCGGCGGCGGCCTCGCGTTTTTTCTCGGCGGCTGGATCGGGCAGGAGATGAGCTGGCGCTGGGCGTTCTACCTCCTCGGATTTCCCGGCCTGCTGCTCGCGATTCTCGTGTTCTTCCTGCGCGAAAAGCCGCGCGGCAGTTCGGAATCAACCGCGCCGCAGACGAACATCGCGACGCTCTTCTCGCCCGCGCTGCTGCTGCTCTACGTCGGCTACGCGCTCATCGCGCTCGCGTCGAACAACCTCGGCATCTGGGGCGCGGCATTCTTCATCCGCGTGCATCACCTCAGCCTGAAAACTGTCGGACTCGCGGGGGGATTGCTCTCGATCTGCATCGGCATCCCCGCGATGATTCTCGGCGGATATTTCTCCGATCGCTTCCGCAGGGGACGCATGGCGTTCACCGCGTGGGTCGCGATCGCGTCGGTGCCACTGTGGATTGCGTTGCTGTTCGTGAATCAACTCTCGCTGCTCGTCGTCGTGAACGTATTTCTCTACGCGCTCGCGATCATGTGGGTCGGTCCCGCGACCGCCGACGTCAGCGACATGGCCGGTCCGCTGCTGCGCGGCCTCGGCATCGGCATCTTCTTTTCGACCGTGAACATCGTCGCGTACGGAATCGGGTCGCCGGTCATCGGAAAACTGAGCGACTGGCTCGGCGTCGCGGCGAATCCGGAACAGATGCGCATCGCGTTGCTCGTCTGTCCCGCGGCGTGTCTCGCGGGCGCGATTCTGCTGTGGCTCGGGAGCCGCGTGCGCAGGCAGGAGTAAGGGCGGCCTGCAGCCGCCCGAACTCCCGTACGCAAATCATCAATACAGATCGTCGCGAGCCGCGCGATCGTCCGCCTCGAGCGTGCGGTTCGCCGCATTGCACGCGCTCACGGACGGAAACATCGTCGCGCCGGAGACATTCGAGTGCCCGATGCCGATCACGTGACCGACTTCGTGCACCATGATGCCCTGGATGTCGTACTCGCCGCTGCAGCTCTCACCTGAGGAGTAGAGCGGCTGCGCGGTGTTCGTATAGACGTCGGCGTCGTAGATGCGATCGTCGCCCGCCTGCGAAACGTAGTAGCCGGTGAGCGTCGCGGCGAGACAGCCGCCGGTGCACAGACCGCCGCCGTTGTTGTTCAGCATGATCGTCGCGGGCGCGCTGCCGCGCACTGCCGGCGACGACGTCGTGCTCGAGCTGATGATGCCCCACGTGCGGATCGCGCTGACGACACGCGAAACGCCGCCGTCGCCGTCGGTGACGGTCGCGTTGCCGACGTTGTAGACGCGCACGGTGACGGGCGTCGACGCCCACCGGCGTCGTGGCGAGAGGAGAACGTACGCGAGCATCGGCTCCGCCGATGCCATGACGATGATCGTGCCGAGTGCGAGAGCGAGAATCGATTGTTTCTTCATGGTTCGTTCTCCTCGTTAATTGCGGTGATTCACGTTGCGTCCGACCGGCTCGCCCGCGCGCGCCGCGTCGATCATGTCCGAGAATTCCTGCA
>DATKFO010000205.1:0-4267 GCA_035544355.1 Thermoanaerobaculia bacterium | reverse complement strand
TCGCGCGCTCGTGGCCGTCAGCGTGATCGCGTGCGTGATCGGCTTCGTTGCGCTCTCGCTCACGTTCCGCCGTCTCGTCGATGACGCGGACGTCGCCGGCGCCGGCGCGCTGCTCTTCTACTTTTCCGCCGGCATGCTCGTGCACTCGACGCTCGCGCTCGCGGACTCCGCGACGATCGCGTTTCTCGCGCTGACGTTCTGGAAAGCGACGTTCTTTCCAAACGACGCGAACGATCGCCGCGCACTCCTTCTCGGGCTCTTCTCCTCCGCCGCGATCGGCTGCCGTCCGCAGATCTGCATCCCGCTGATTCCCGCGCTCGTCGTCGCGCTGATTTTTCTCGTCAAGCAATGGCGCCATCGCGTGCTGGTCGTCGTCGCGTTCGCGGTCGTGTCGACGATGTGGTTCCTCCCGCTGATGGAAGCGACCGGCGGTCCCGCCGGACTGTTCGCGTACGAAGCGCGACAGGCCGCGTACGTCGTAACGCACGACGCCGTGGAATCGCGCGGCACGATGTCGGCCGCGCAGATCGTCGTGCGCTTCCTCGTGCATCCGTGGGGATCGAAGTACGTGACGCTGCCGCTGCTCGCATGCGTTGCGATCGGCGTCGTCGCACTCGCACGGCGCTGGAGCCGCAAGCTGCTGCCGCTCGTCGTGTTCGCGGTCGTGCACATCGGATTCGCGCTGATCGCGATGGATCCCGCGGACGGCGTGCGCTACAGCCTCCCCGCCATGACGCTCGTCGCACTGATCGCCGCCTTCGGCCTCGGCGCAATGCGCAAACTCGTCGACGCGCCCGCGCCGTGGATCGGCGTCGCATTTTTCGCAGCGGTGTCGATCTGGTATACGCGTCCCATCATCGCGGAGCGTACGCAGCATCCGTCGCCGGTCGTCGCGGCGTCTGCGTATGCGAACCAGAAATTGCCGCACAACACCGTGATCCTCTACGCGGCGGGTTTGCGCGCGCAGGTCGATTACCTGATGTCGGAATTCCGCGCGATGCCGATCGATGCAGGACTGCGCGAGCTCACCGATCATCCGGAGATTCCCGCGGTGCTCTTCGTCGACGGCGGTTCGCGTGATACCGATGCGACGACGTTCCGCTGGCGCGAGAGCGACGCGTACGGAAAGCTGACGCGCAATGTGTATCGTGAAGTGACGCTCGATGTGCTACGCCCCGAAGAGCGCTTCGTGCCGGAGAAGGGCGTGTTCGCGATCGAGCGAACGGTCGACGGCGAAGAATGGCGCTGGCTCGCGCCCGAGGGGAACATCCATATTCCGGCGCTCGGGCGGAAGTCGGCGGTGCTCACGTTTAATCTCTCCGCGACTGCACCGTTCCCGGCGAACGAAGTCCACGTGCGCGCGAATGGACACGACATCGCGATGGTGACGGTGAGCCGCAATACGCCCGCATCGGTGACGATTCCGCTGCCCGGCGCTACACCGCTCGACGTGACGCTGGTATCGTCGCGCTCGTTTGTGCCCGATCAGGTCATCGACAATGGCGACAAGCGTTTGCTCGCCGTGCAGCTCGTGAGGGTCGAGCAGCAGTAGCTGTGAGGGTCGAACAGCAGAAACCATGATGAAGCCGCCGTCCGTTTCGCTCGTGATTCCGATGTTCAACGAGGAGCTGAACATCGAGCACGCCATCGACTCCGCGGTCGATGCGCTCGAGAAGTACGCGAGCGATTACGAGCTCATCATCGTCGACGACGCGTCGACTGACGACTCCGCGCAGCTCGTCACGCGCGCGGCGAACGAGAATCCGCGCATCCGCATGATCCGCCACGCGAAGAACCGCAAGCTCGGCGGGTCGCTGAAGACTGGTTACGCGGCAGCGACGAAAGATCTCGTCGTGTACATGGACGCCGATCTGCCGTTCGATCCCGACGTCATCGGCAAAGCGATTCGCGCGATGCAGTTGACGGGCGCCGACTTGATCGCGGGTTATCGCCTCGATCGCACGATGGAGGGGCTGCGGCGCACGATCTATTCCTACGTGTATAACGCCCTGATCGGTGTGCTGTTCGGCTGGCCGCACCGCGACATCAATTTCTCGTTCAAGCTGATGAAGCGCGAAGTGCTCGAAGCGATCGAGCTGAAGTCGGAAGGCTCGCTGATCGACGCGGAGCTGATCGTGAAAGCAAAAAACCGCGGCTTCGCCATCCAGCAGATCGGCCTCGACTACTTCCCCCGCATCCGCGGCACCTCGAGCCTCTCCTCGCCGACGGTGATCTTCAAGATCTTCGCAGAGCTCGTGAAGTTGTATCCGGAGATGAGGAAGAAGGTTGCGCGGAAGGGGTTGCCGGTTACCAGTGGGGAGCACAGTTCCTCCGCTGAGAATCGAGAGCTGGTAACCGGTAACTGACTACTGCGTGAGCCTCAGCGGCACACGCTCCATCTGCATCGTCGAAACGCCGCCGTTCGGTGGCGCCGCGGTGTAGACGCCGACGACGTCGAGCTCGCTCGATGGCTGAATCACGGCGAAGCCTTCGACGAAGGAGCCCGCTGGGACGCTGAGGTGAGCCCAGATGTCGACGCAGTCGATTTGCAGCGTCTCGTCCGCTCTCAGGATGCCTCGGAACCACGTCGAGATCTTGCCGACCTTCTCTTTCGGCAAGCCGATCGTGAACTTCTTCACGAAGGTGATCTCTTTGCGCAACAGCGGATTGTGGACGTTGATCGCGGTCCAGTAGACCCCGGGCGCGGCGGGATTGGCGCCGTCGGCCTTGCCGCAGATGAATTTCGCGGCGTACTGCTTCGTCTGCGTCTGAGCGCCGGCGATTGTCGCGATGAGTGTGGAGAGAAGAAGCATCAGTACGATCCGTGTCTTCATAGACACCTCCTTACAAAATAGTGACGAAGTGCACGTGAACGCTTCATGACTGATTTATCCAATACCGCGAGTGTGCCTCTGAGGCACGCTCTCGCCATGATCTGGTGTTCGAGTCTCGGCGAGCGGCAGGAGTTCACGGAGTTCGCGATTGCGCGGATGAAAGTGCCGTCTTCGCAGTCTCCGCCGCATTTGCATGTCTCCGCGTCGGTCGTGCTCGTTTATCGCGGCGTGTGGTGCGATGTCGCATCGCAGGAGTCGTTGGAGCGGCGCATCGAAGCGGGCCATCTGCTCTTTCGTCCGGCGGCGACGCATCATTGGAATCGCGTCGAGGACACGGCGGAGATCATCGCCATCGAGCTCGCGCTTTCGCTCGTGCAGGCGTATTGCCCGTTGTACGGAAACGTTGCGCGCACGATCGAGCTGCCGTTCGAAGCCGTCGACGGCGTGCCCGAACGGCTTCGCGATGCGGTCAACTCCGGCGATCCCGTACGACACATGCTCATCGACGGACTCGTGCGCCAGATGCTCGCCCTCGGCGCGCGCGCGACCGAAGGATCATCGCCCGCCTGGCTGCGGCGCGTGTTGCAGCACATCGACGAACATCTTTCCGATGCACTGACGCTCGAGGAGCTCGGCGTCGCCGCGGAGGTTTCGTTGTCGCGCCTCACGCATGGTTTCCGCGCGGCGATCGGCGTGAGTCCCGGCGCGTACATCCGCGAGCGCCGCGTGCGCTTCGCCGCGCGGCAGTTGCGCAAGACCGATCTGCCGATTCGTGACATCGCGCTTGCTGCCGGTTTCTGCGATCAGGCGCATCTCACGCGAAGTTTCAAAGCACTTCGCGGCATGACGCCTGCCGAATATCGGCGGCAGGCAGTGCAAACAGTTCACTGAAAGGAGAGATTCGCATGTCTGTATGGATTGCAGTGGGGTTGCTTCTGATCACGTTGTCTGCGCCGCTGTCACCTGTACCACCAGCATCTTCTGACCAGCAGAGCCAATACGTTGGTCCGGGATCGGGCGGTGATCAGAACAACGGGCATTGACGTCGGGCCGCCTCTCCAGGCGGCCCGTGTAAGAATTTACCTTTGGGCGAGGGCGGACAACCTGGAGAGGTTGTCCTACGTTTCCCTACCTCACAAGCGCACGAGCATCGCGTCGAGGTTTGCGCGATAGCGCTCTCCCAGCCGGAAGCGGGCGCCGGAGGAGAGCACGACCGAGTAGGACTCGCGGCCATCGCGGCGGATCTCGGCGATGCGCTCGAGGTTGACGATGATCGAGCGTTGGATGCGGATGAAGCCGTGCTCGCGGAGGCGCTCCTCGAGCGCGGCGAGCGTCTGGCGCACGACGATGCCTTCCGCGCCGCGATGAATCTTCGAGTAATTGCCGACGGCTTCGATGCAATCGATCTCGGACGGCTTGAGCAGCACGGTCCG
>DATKFO010000204.1:0-2768 GCA_035544355.1 Thermoanaerobaculia bacterium | reverse complement strand
TTCGAGACGATGATCGTGGCGGGTCCGGAGCCCTTCGCCACGAGGTTGACTTTGTACGGAGTGAGCGGGCGCGGAGGCGGTCCGGCCACGTTGCGCCCCTGCAGGTCGTACGCGCCACCGTGGCAGTTGCACCAGATGCGGTTGCGCTCCTTCTGGAAGCCGACGATGCAGTCGAGATGCGTGCAGGTCGCGGACATCGCGTAGAACTTGTCGTCGGCGGCGCGGATGAGAATCACCGGCTCGGCACCGAAGCGCACGATCTTGAATCCCTTTTCGCGCAGCACGGGATCGCTGACATCCCCCGCCTCGACCTCATTCGTGCTCGCCTCGGCGATCCGCGGAGGCGTGACGTAACGCAGGATCGGATAGAGGACCGCCGCCACGAGTGCACCGAAGGAAGTGCCGAGGAACCAATTCAGCAGGCGGCGGCCGAAGGGTCGCGCTTCGTTCATCGGCTCACCTACTTCTTCGCGAATGTGCGGATGTGGGAGGCGAGCGCCTTGATCTCGTCGGCGGAGAGCTTGCCGCCGAACGCCGTCATCTTCCCCTTGCCCTTGGTGATGATGTCGATCAGCTGTGCATCGGTTTGTTTCTGCACGGCATCGGAGGCGAAGGGCTTGATGCCCATCTTCTTCCCGACGGCGGTGTCGCCGTTGCCCGTGGCACCGTGACACATCGCACACTTCGTTTTGTACAGCGCGGCGGTGTCGGCATACGTCGGGACGGCAATCGCGAGGATGATCAGAAAGATGGTGGAACGCATCGTGTCCTCCTTCGTGTGACAGATGCGTTCAATCTAGCGACGCGCTGAACCGAGGATGGGTGCGAACCGTCACCGCTGTTCGCGGCGCACGTCACATGCGGCGTTCCTATACGAAGATGCGCACTTCCTTCAGCTCGCGAACTTTGTCGCGCAGCTCGGCAGCGCGCTCGAAGTCGAGATTCTTCGCGGCGTCTTTCATTTCTTTCGTGAGCCGCGTGATGGCTTTGTCGATGTCCTCGCCTTCTCCGATGTCGAGGTTTGCTTTGCGCTGGCCCGGGATCGTCACGTCGAAGTAGTCGAGGTTCGCCATCTTCACGAGATCGGAATCGATCGCTTTGATGATCGTCGCGGGCTCGATGCCGTGGTCCTCGTTGTACTTCTGCTGAATCGCGCGGCGGCGGTTCGTCTCGTCGATCGCGTAGCGCAGCGAGTCCGTGATCTTGTCGGCGTAGAGAATCGCGACGCCGTTGAGATTGCGCGCCGCGCGGCCGATCGTCTGGATCAGCGACGTTTGCGAGCGCAGGAATCCTTCCTTGTCTGCATCGAGAATCGCGACCGCCGAGCACTCCGGAATGTCGAGGCCTTCGCGCAGCAGGTTGATGCCGACGAGCACGTCGTACACGCCGATGCGGAAGTCGCGCAGGATGGCGATGCGCTCGAGCGTCTCGACATCCGAGTGAAGGTAATTCACTTTGATGCCGAGCTCCATCAAGTACCGCGTCAAATCCTCGGACATCCGTTTCGTCAGCGTCGTCACCATGACGCGCTCCGACTTCGCAACGCGTTCGCGGATCACGCCGATCAGATCGTCGACCTGCCCCTTCACCGGCCTGATCACGATCTGCGGATCGAGCAGCCCCGTCGGGCGAATCACCTGCTCGACGTAGAGACCGCCCGTCTTCTCGAGCTCGAACGGCCCCGGCGTTGCCGACACGTAGATGATCTGATCGAGCTTCGTCTCGAACTCGGCAAACGACAGCGGGCGATTGTCGATCGCACTCGGCAAACGGAAGCCGTATTCGACGAGCGTTTCCTTGCGCGCGCGATCGCCGCCCCACATCGCGCGCACCTGCGGAATCGTCTGATGCGATTCGTCGACGACGAGCAGAAAGTCCTTCGGGAAGTAGTCGATGAGCGTCGGCGGCGGCTCCCCTTTTTCGCGTCCGCTGAGATGGCGCGAGTAATTCTCGATGCCGTTGCAGTAGCCGAGCTCCGCGATCATCTCCAGGTCGAACATCGTCCGCTGCGAGAGCCGCTGCGCTTCGAGCAGCCGATCGTTGGCGCGCAGCTCGGTCACGCGCTCATCGAGCTCGACGCGGATGTTCTCCATGGCCACCATCAGCCGCTCGCGCGGGGTGACGTAGTGGGTGCGCGGGTAGACGGCCAGGCGATCGTATTCGCGCCCCGAGGTCTTGCCGGTGATGGGATCGATACGCGTCATCTTGTCGATCTCGTCGCCGAAGAACTCGATGCGCACGGCATCGTCCTCGTACGCGGGCCAGACCTCCAGCACGTCGCCGCGCACGCGGAAGTTGCCGCGGGCCAGGTCGTACGGCGTCCGCTCGTACTGCATCTCCGTCAGCTTGCGGAGGTAATCCGTCATCGGCTTTTCTGTGCCGCGCTCGAAGAAGAGCAGCATGCCGTAATAGAGCTCGGGCTCGCCGATGCCGTAGATGCAGGAGACCGAGGCCACGATGATGACGTCGCGGCGCTCGAAGAGCGCTTTGGTCGAGGCCAGCCGGAGCTTGTCGATCTCGTCGTTCTTGGTCATCTCCTTTTCGATGTAGAGATCGTTCTGGGGGATGTAGGCCTCGGGCTGGTAGTAGTCGTAATACGAAACGAAATACTCCACCTTGTTGTCCGGGAAGAAGTTCTTGAACTCCTGGTAGAGCTGCGCGGCCAGGATCTTGTTGTGGCTGAGGACGAGCGTGGGCCGGTTCACCGCCTCGATGACCTTGGCCACTGTGAAGGTCTTACCTGAGCCGGTCACGCCGAGGAGCACCTG
>DATKFO010000203.1:0-4960 GCA_035544355.1 Thermoanaerobaculia bacterium | reverse complement strand
CGGCGATGTGGACGTTCACCTCTTCTTCCGATGACGGCTCCGCGCGCGGGATGCTTTCGATCGCGAGTGTGTCCATCGGAAAGGCGAGCGATTGCAGCGTCGGGCGGCGCACGTAGACGAGCAGTTGCCGCGTGAGCTCTTCGTAGCTCGCGTGGAATGCTTCCGCGAATGCGTCGTCGAGTGGTTTCTTCTGTTCGAGCAGCGTGCGAAATGTTTCGAGCTCGCCGCGCCGGACGAGCGTGAGGTAGTGCACGAACGCCCACGACTGCGCGTAGAAGCGCTGCTGATCGAGCGTGCTCGTGTACCAGCGCGAGCGTTCATCGGCGAGCAGAAACTCGCGCATCGGAATCGGGCGCACGCGCCGCATCCAGCGCACGTGGCGCATGTTCGGGCGACCGACGAAGGCCTTGTGGGCGTCGACGCCGAAGTTCGAGTAGAACTCGGCGATGCCTTCGTTGAACCAGACGGGGAGGTACGACCACGTCGCGTTCGCGTATTGATGCACGAGCTCGTGATACGCGATCTGCCGCGCGCCGATCGTCGACGCATCGATCGCGATGAGCCGCAGATCGCCGCGCGATGCGTAGATGCCCGACTTGTTCGCCTTGCCGCCGAACAGTGCGTTCGCGACGGTCGCGAATGATTTCGTGTCGCGGAACACGAGGACGCGCGTCGGGCCGCTCAGCGTGGTGTTCATCTTCGCAACCTTGCCGAGGACCGTGCGCATCAGCAGCAGATCTTCGGCAACATTCATCGCCGCGCGCTCGCCGGCGTTGCTGTAGACCTCGAACTCGGCGGCCTTGACGACGACCCAGGCATTCGTTGGCCGTGGCTCTTGTGCTTCCGCGGCCAACGGCCAACGGCCAACGGCCAACGCGACGCTAAGGACGCACGCCCAGCTCGCGAAGCAACGCGTCCGCGTGCTCCACATCGGCGAGGATCCAGAGGAGGTAGCGAACATCGACGTTGATATTGCGCCCGACTTCGGGGTTGTAGCCGAAATCGTTTGCAACGTTTTCCCAGACGCGATCGAAGTTCACGCCGACGAGCTCTCCGCGTCCGTTCACCGTCGGACTGCCGGAGTTGCCGCCGGTGGTGTCGGCGTCCGCGAGAAATGCGACGGGCGTATTCCCCGCTCGCGCGGCCGCGGCAAGGATCGCTTTCGGCGCGTTGAACGGCTCTTCGCCCGTGTCTTTTTCGAGCACGCCGGCGAGCGTCGTCTGTGGCGTGTACCAGACGCCGTCGCGCGGCTGATAGCCCTTCACGTGCGCGAAGGAAACGCGCAGCGTGCTGTTTGCATCGGGCGCGACCGGCTTGCCCGCGTGCGCGATGACAGCGCGGCGCCACACCGGACGCAATCGCAGCACCGTTCCTTCCCAGCGCTCGCGACGCTCGTTCATCTCGCGCAGTTCGCGATCGAGTGCGAATCCCGCGTCGACGAGCGGATCGTGTCGCGCGCGCAGTTGCTCTTCGGTCTCGTCGAACATCTTCATCCGCTCGGCGAGATCGAAGATCTTCGTCTGCGTCAGGATCGCGTCGAGATTCGGCGCGATCGCATCGGCCGCGGCGATGCGCTGATCGGCAGGCAATTTCTGCGAGTGCTCGAGCCACGAACGGAGAATCGCTTTGTCCGTCGCGGCGAACCAGCTCTTCTGCTCGCGCTCGAGCGAATCGCGCACGCGCGCGACGTTGCGCTGCATGTACATTGCGTCGCGATCGCCGTCCGCCTTCGGCCGCTCGATCGCCGCGCGCGCGACGGTCACGCCCCACAGCAGCGCCTTCGGTCCTGTGGGGGAGAGCGATGCCTGCGTGCGCTGCACGTGCTCGAGCAGAAAGTCGTGAGCGAACGTGCGCTTCTTTTCCTCTGCGAGCTTGGTGAGTCCGTCATACGCGGCGACGGCATCGGGTGACTTCGTCTTCGCCCACGCGAGCACCGCGTCATCCGCAGCCTGTTGTTTTTCGAGCAGATGTCCGCGCGCGAAGCCGACGAGCTGGCCGTCAGCGTTCTTCTGGCGATTCGCGAGCGTTTTTTCCCAGTCGGCGACGGCGAGGCGTCCTTCGGGATTTCCCTTCGTCGTCTCCTCCATCAGGCGAAGCCATTCGGCATACACGTCGCGGCGCGATTGGAAATAGAAATCGCGGCGCTCGCTCATCTCGTTCGCGGTGAGCGATCGGTACGTGATGCCGGGGTATCCGAGGACCATCACGAAGTCGTTGGGCTTGATGCCTTTTGCGGAGATCGGGAAGAAGAACTCGGGCTTGAATGGCTTGCCGTCGAGATACGCGCGGCCGATCGCGAAGTCGCCGGTGTGGCGCGGCCACATCCAGTTGTCGATCTCGCCGCCGTACTCGCCGACGGAACGCGGCGGCGCATACACGAGCCGCACGTCCGCGAGCTCGGATGTTTCCTGCAGCACGTACTGCACGCCGCCGTCGTGAATCGCGACCTTGCAGCGCGCGTTCGGCTGTTTCTCGCACTCCGCGACGATCGCGTTCACCTTGCGATCGATGGCGTGATAGCGATCGAGGTCGGACGCATTCGGCGGCACCGCGGCGAGCACATCCTTCGTCACATCGACGAAGCGCTTCGGCATCGTGAGACGCATCGTCTTGCCGCGCAGCTCCTGTTCGCGCGTGCGCGCGAGATAGCCGTTCGTGATGATGTCGTTCTGCGGCGTCGCGTGCTCCTGCAGAATCGAGAAGAGGCAGTGATGATTCGTGATGAAGAGTCCGTCTGCGGAGATGAATCCGCCCGAGCATCCGCCGACGTTGATCGTGCCCGCGAGCAGGCCGGTGCCGCGCTGCGGATCCCAAAGGCGTGACGGCGCAAGCTCGAGTCCCTGCTTCTTCAGCCACGCGGGATCGAGCTCGAGCACTTGCTGCGGCGTCCATTTGCCTTCGGCGGCAAAGACGTTCGTTGCGAGAAAAAGGAGAGTACAAAGCGCGCGCTTCATCCGTATGACACTAGCATGTCCGCCGTGATGCGCCGCTTCCTCCGCGAGCTCGCGTTCTTCACGTTTTTTCTCGCGCTGACGATCGCGTACACGTGGCCGCTCGCCGCGCACCTCTCGACATTTCTCCCCGACCTCGGCGATCCGATTCTCAACGCCTGGATCCTCGATTGGGACTGCCACGCGTTCCTCACGCAGCCGCTGCATCTCTACGACGCGCCGATGTTCTTTCCGGGACGTCTGCCCCTCGCGTACAGCGAGAATCTCGTGGCCATCGCGTTGCCGATGCTGCCGCTGCACATCGCGGGCGTCTCGCCGATCGCGATCTACAACATCGCCTACCTCCTCGGATTCGCGCTGTCGGGCTACGGCGCGTTCGTGCTCGCGCGCAGTGTCATCCTGAGCGGGCGGCGGGTGGGGTGCGAAGGATCCCCTGCCGGCGGAGCGCATCTCGTGCACCGGCAGGGGATCCTTCGCGCCCACCCGCCACACGCTCAGGATGACACATTGGATGACACCTTCCGCACGACGGCGGGCGCGCTCGTGGCCGGCATCTTCTTCGCGTTCGTCGGATTCAAATTCGATCACCAGTCGCATCTGCAGATCGTGTTCAGTGCGTGGGTTCCGCTGCTGCTCGCAGCGCTGCTCGCGTACTGGCGGAATGTTTCGAAGCGCAATGCCACATTGCTCTCGCTTGTCTGGATCGCGCTCGGACTCACGAACGTCTACTACCTGATGTTCTGCGCAGTGAGCGCGGCATTCACGATCGGAATCCTCGCGATCGTGCAGCCGCGCGACCGGCGATTCTGGATCGGGCTCGCGGCATCGTTCGCAATCGCGTTCCTCGTGCTCCTGCCGTTCCTCCTTCCGTACCGCACGGTATCGAAGCACTACGGCATCACGCGCAACGTGCAGGAAGTGATTCCGGGCTCCGCGAACGGAATGGATTGGCTGACCGGTGCGGGATCGAGCGTTTTGTACGCCTCGGGCGGCCACACAGAGCGGCAATTGTTCCCCGGACTCTTCATCCTGATCCTCACGTGCGTTGCGATCGGAACGCCGGCGTCTCCGCCGGCTGGCTCGCGGGCGTCCCGCCTGCACGCGCACCCGCTCGATGCGCTCATCCTCCTCGCGATCGCGGCGAGCTTCATCCCCGAGCTCCACCTCGGAGCCGCCGCGATGCGCGGCGCCGACATCCCGCTGATGCTCGCGTGCATCGCGCTCATCATCCGTTTCGCGCCGCAACTGCGTGACTTCGTCGCGCGCTCACCGTTCTCGTACGAAGCCTGGGCGGCCGCAACGTGGATCCTCACAGGCATCCTCGGATCGCTCGGCATCCACACCTTCTTCTACGCATTCTTCTATCGCCGCTTCGGCCCGTTCGGCGCGATGCGCGTGCCGGCGCGATGGGCGGTGCTCGCGTACGCCGGACTCGCCGTGTGGGGCGCGCTCGGCGTCGACGCGATCCTCGCGCGCGTTCGCGCACGGCGCATCGTCGCGATCGCGCTCGTCGCGATCATGGCGCTCGAAGTGATTCCGAACATGAGCTACGAAATCGTCGGCAAGCCCGCGCCGGTCTACCAATGGCTCGCGCGCGAAAAACCGGGACCGCTCATCGAAATGCCGGTGTGGGACAACGGCGTCGAGTTCGATTACCTCCTCGGATCGATGCAACATCACCAGCCGATCGCGAACGGCTACTCCGGCGTCGCGCCCACCGAAGCCTGGCTCGTGCGCGACGCACTGAAGCGCGAGGCGTACGACGAATACCTCAGCCTCATCGAGCGCTACGGCGTGCGCCTGATCATCGTGCACGGCGACGACAACCTCGCGTGGATGCGCGATCCGCTCGCACGCGGACGGCTCGTGTTTTTGCGGCGCTTCGGCCACGACCACGTCTTCGCGATCACGCGCAATTTGCCATCGTGGAAACACCTGCGCTGACGCCGGGATATGGAGTGCGGCGGCCATGCCGCCGCTTTGGGTACCGTGTTTGGTTGCGGAGTTGC
>DATKFO010000202.1:0-7199 GCA_035544355.1 Thermoanaerobaculia bacterium | reverse complement strand
GTCGACGATGTGCACGCCGCGCTCGGGCGTGATCACGACATCGGTCCAGCCGCTCGATGCGATCGGATTCCCCGCGCGATCGACGGAGCTTTCGAGCGCGCGCACGACCGTCGTGCCGACCGCGATCACGCGGCCGCCTTCGTCGCGCGTGCGCCGCACGAGCTCCGCCGTGCGCGCCGGTACTTCGTACCACTCCTCGTACGGCCGCTCGTGATTCTCGAGACTCGCGACGCCGGCGTGCAGCACAAGCTTCGCGAGACGCACGCCGCTGCGTCGCAGACAGACGAGCATCTCGCGCGTGAACGCGCGTCCGGCCGACGGCATCTCCGCGGAGCCGGGCTCGCGCGCGAAGACGGTCTGATACGCGTCGATCGGAAATTGCTGCTTCACGTATGAGTACGTGATCGGGCGTCCGAACTCGAGCAGCAGTTTGCGCACGTCGGTCGAGAACTTCGCGATCCACAATCGCTTCGAGTCGCGATACGGCGTGAGCAGCGTCGCGCGCGCGCCGCCGAACAGCGCGAGCTGCTCGCCTTCGTGAACTTCGACACGTCGCGGCTCGACCACATGTAGGTCGGGCTTCAGCCCGACCGGACAGGCTGAAGCCTGTCCCACATGCTGCGTCGAAACGTGCAGATCGATGATGTCGCCGTTCTTGCGCACCGCGGTCAGTGCAGAAGGCAGCGTCGCCGTCGTATTGAGCACGACGAGATCGCCGGGTTTCAGAAACACGGGCAATTCGCGGAAATGCGCGTGGATCATGCGATCGCCTTCGCGATACGAGACGAGCATGCGCACGTCGTCGCGTCCGTGCCCGCGCAGCTCCGCGGGCATCGTCGCTTCGAGTTGCGGAGGCAGCGTGAAGTCGATCATGCCGCCACCTCGATGCGCGCGAACGGATCGCCGCGATCGAGCAGGTCGACGATCACCGGCGCGACCGCGTCCGGTTTCGCCATCGTCGAAAAATCTGCGTCGGGCGTCGCGGCGCGATGCATCGCCGTATCCATATCGCCCGGATCGACGACGAGCACGCGCACGCCGCTGCCTTCGAGCTCCGCCGCGAATGTGCGCGACGCGTGCTCGAGCGCGGCCTTGCTGCTGCCGTAGCCGCCCCAGCCGGGGTACGCGTTCACGCCGGCGTCCGAGGTGATGTTGACGATCACGCCGCTGCGGCGCGACTTCATCTGCGGGAGCAGAAGCTGCGTGAGATGAATCGGCGCGACGACATTGATGCGATACACGCGCAGTAATTCGTCCCACGGATAGTTTTCGAGCAGCGGCATCGGCGTGGGCCCGAGGTCGGATGCATTGTTGATGAGGACAGCGATGGTGCCGAAACGCGCAAGCGCTTCCCCCGCGATGCGCTCGGCATCTTCGGAAACATCGGCAGCGACGACGTGCACCTCGGTATCGAGACTGCGTGCGAGCTCGCGTAGCGGCTCCTCTCCGCGCGCGTTGAGAACGAGACGGTATCCGCGCTTCGCGAGGAGGATTGCGATCTCACGACCGAGACCGCGCGAGGCGCCGGTAATCAGAGCTGTTGTCATGGAGACATGATCGGTTTGCGTGCGACGCGCGGCCTCGTACGGCGGGACGTGTTGGGCCTGTACGTTCGGACAGGGGCCGCCTGGAGAGGCGGCCCTACGTTTGCCGAACGTAGGACATGCTCTCAGCTTGTCCTGCGCATGCCACCCACGGGGAGTTGCGGGCTGCGACGAACGCACGATTTCCGCGAGGGTAGGGCCGCCTGGAGAGGCGGCCCTACGTTGGGGAACGTAGGACATGCTCTCAGCTTGTCCTGCGCGTGCCACCCACGGGGAGTTGCGGGCTGCGACGACAGCACGATTTCCGCGGGGGCGGGCCGCCTGGAGAGGCGGCCCTACGTTGTCGAACGTAGGACATGCTCTCAGCTTGTCCGTTTTCTATCGCCACTCGTGTTTTGATCTCGTTCATGAAACGCATCGAAGACTTCGCGCCGGGACAGCACGCGAGCTACACCAAAACCTTCACCGACGACGATGTGCGGCGCTTCATCGAGATCACGGGCGACGTCAATCCGCTGCACGTCGACGACGCATTCGCGGCGACGACGCAATTCGGACGGCGCGTCGTGCACGGCATGCTCACCGCGTCGATCTTCTCGACGATGGTCGGCATGCTGCTGCCGGGCACCGGCGCGATCTATCGCTCGCAGACGCTGACGTTTCTGCGGCCGGTGTTCATCGGCGAAACCGTCACCGCGCACTTCGTCGTGCGCGAAGTCGATCGCGCGAAGCACCGCCTCACGATGGATTCGTGGATTGAAAATTCGTCAGGGGAGCGGGTGGTGGTGGGAGTGTGTGAGGCGGGGCTGCTGCGCGATCGGGAAACCGCGACGTGATCGCTTCGAAGACGCGTTCCGCGGCGACGTTGCGAATGTTGACCAACCCGACTTGTCCATCGATCAACTGAACGGTCGTGGTCAGGAAACGGCCGCGCGGCGTTTCGCTCAGGACGAGATCGACCTTCGCAACGTTCGCAAGCGGAGCGCGCACTTCGCCGAAGAATCCGCGCACGATGATCGCGTCATCGGTGATCTCGAGCTCACGCGTCGGATTCAGGAATTGCGCGGCAAAGACCGCGTAGACGATCAGAAGACCGAACAGCGCGAACCAATTTCCTTTGAAGACGCTCAGGACGATGCCTGCCGTCATCGTGAGAATGAAGACGATCGTCACCGTTCCCATGACGATCGGCCGGCGCTTGCCGAGCCGTCGCGCGGACGTCTCCGTCGGATGCAGCAGATGGCCGAGGACGCATGCGACGACGATTGCGGCATCTTCGATTGCGTACGCGACGGACGCGCGTTTCTTTCCCGACGCATCGAGGAGATCGAGGCGCTGCAGCAGCGGTCGCTCGCGAAACGCGACGAGCTCGCTCCACGGCACGACGTCGCCGCTTCCGACCGCGATGCCGTCGTGCGTCAGCGTCACCGTTCGTCGCTCGAGAAAACATCCGGAGTTGAAACAGAGCGCGGCTGCAACCAGAGCAATGCTTCCGAAGATCGACAGCAGCACGGCCGCGCCGGGGGCGCCGGTGATCGCGAGAAAGCAGATCGCCGCGATGCACGTGATCGCGCCGCCGCACCATCGGATCACACGCTTCGACTTCGGATCGACGTGATGAACGCTCACACCAATCCCCGCTCGCTCGCGATCGCGACCGCTTGCGCGCGATTGTCGGCGCCGAGCTTGTTGAAGATCGCGGTCACGTGAAATTTCACCGTGCGCTCGGTGATACGCAGCGCGCTCGCGATCTCTTTGTTCGAGCGCCCGCGCGCGACGAGTGCGAGCACTTCGCGTTCACGCGCAGAAAGCCGCGGTACCGCGCCACTCGACAGTGCGACCACGCGCGATGCGACGCGCGGATCGAGCCACGTATCGCCGCGCGCCACCGCATGAATCGCGCGCTCGATGTCGTCGAGCGGCGATCCCTTCAGCAGATATCCGCGCGCACCGGAGCGCAGCGCGCGATCGATCTGCTCGTCGTTCGCGTACGCCGTCAGCACGAGCACCGCAGCACGCGCGCGCAATTGCGGAATCGCATCGATGCCGCTCATGCCCGGCAATTCGAGATCGAGCAAAACGACATCGTGTTCTCGCGACGACGCAATGGCTTCCTCCGCCGACGCGAACGTGCCGACGACGTCGAGCCCCGGCTTCCCTTCGAGCGCGGCGACGAGTCCTTCGCGCACGACGGGATGATCGTCGACGACGATGATACGGAGTTGCACAGTTGCATAGTTGCAGAGTTGCAGAGGAGACGCGACGGTTCTCCTCCTCTGTCACTCTGCAACTCTGACCCGAATCCGCGTTCCACGTTTCCCACTCGCAATCGTCAACCGCCCGCCCGCGAGGCGCGCACGCTCGCGCATGCCGCGCACGCCGTGGCGCTCGTCAGGGATACGACGCGGATCGAAGCCCACACCATCGTCTTCGACGGACAACGTCACGCCGCGTTTCGTGCAGCGGAACACGATGCGCACCGATTTCGCGTGCGCGTGCTGCCGCACGTTCGCAAGTGCCTGTTCGGCGATGCGATAGAGCTCCGCTTCGACCGCGAGCGGCAACGCGCGATCACACGCGGCGTCAAACGTGACTTGAATGCCGCTCTCCGAGATGAACTCGCGCACGAGTGCGGCGAGCGCCTGCTCCAGCGGCTTGCCGGCGAGCGGCTCTGCGCGAAGATTCATCACCGAGCGCCGCGCTTCATCGAGACTCGCGCGCGTCGTTCCGAGCGCGTTGCGCAAGCGCGTGCGCACACGCTCCGGATCCTTACCGACGGCGTCGAGCGCGGACTCGATCTGCAATCCGATCGCCGTCAGTCCCTGCGCGATCGTGTCGTGAATCTCGCGCGCGAGGCGCGTGCGCTCATCGGCGCGCGCGAGCACGGCACTTTCGTCGGCGAGCCGCGCGCGCTCGATCGCTACGCCGAGTTGCAATCCGATCACGGAGAGCAATCGCAGCTCGCGCGCGCTGAGTCTGCGCATCGCCGGCGCAGTGACGTTGAGGATGCCGAGCGCCTTATCCTGAAAGTACAGCGGCACCGAAGCATGATGCGCAACCTCGGTCGCATGCGCCCGAACCGCAGGACGAAGCCGCGAGCACTCCATGACGTCGACGTTCGCGGCGGTGAGCTCGCCGTGGCGAAACTGTTCGATGCACCAGCACGACGCGCCGGTCATCCGCACCGGCTCCTGCAGATACTCGGGCAGATTGCGCGCCGCCGCGCTGTAGATGTGCCCCGTCTCCGGATTCACGAGCCACACCCACCCGATGTCGAGCTCGAAAAGCTCCGCAACCAGCGCGAGCGTGCGATCGAGCGCGTCGCGCACCGTGGGCGCGCTGTTCAGCGACTCGGAGATGGCGGCGAGGATCTCGAGCTCGCGCTTGTGCACGCCGTTTACTGTGGCACAGACGGGGCACCTCCCTGGTCCAACAGTCTGCGCCTGTAGGTTCTCACGAAGGGAAACGCTTTGGGAACGAACGCCGGAATCGCGCGCAAAGGGCCGCCTAAGAGGCGGCCCTACGTCTTCGAACTAGGACAAGCTCTCTAGCTTGTCCCTTAGGCACCAGCCACGAACGCTGCCTTCAATGTCGCCGTCCGATTGAACACGATCCTCTCCTCGGTCGAGTCGGCGTCGATGCAGAAGTAGCCGAGGCGCTCGAACTGGTAGCGCGTGAGGGGGAGGGATCCGGCGACGGAGGGCTCGAGCTTCGCGTGGGCGATCACTTCGAGCGATTTCGGGTTCAGGTGCTCGAGAAAATCGCCGTCCTGTTCGGGGTCGGCTTCGTTGAACAGGCGATCGTACAGGCGCACTTCGCAATCGAGCGCGTGTTGCGCGGAGACCCAGTGCAGCGTAGCTTTGGGACGGCGTCCGTCGGGCGCGTCGCCGCCACGCGTTGCGGGATCGAGCGTGGCGCGCAGCTCGGTGATGTTGCCGTTCGCGTCCTTGATCACGTTCGTGCACGTGATGAAGTACGCGGAGCGCAGGCGTACTTCGCGTCCCGGCGCGAGGCGGAAGAACTTCTTCGGCGGATCTTCGAGGAAATCGTCGCGCTCGATGTAGATCACGTTCGAGAACGGCACGCGGCGCGTGCCCGCGGACGGATCTTCCGGATTCACGGGCGAGTCGAGGAGCTCCTCGCCTTCGTAGTTCTCGATGACGACGCGCAGCGGATCGAGCACGCCCATCACGCGCGGCGCGATGCGATTGAGGTCTTCGCGCACGCTGAACTCGAGCAGCGCGACGTCGATCACGTTCTCGCGTTTCGCGACGCCGACGCGATCGCAGAAATTGCGGATCGATGCCGGTGTGTAGCCGCGCCGGCGCAGGCCCGCGAGCGTCGGCAAGCGCGGATCGTCCCAGCCGCGCACGTGCTGCTCCTGCACGAGGCGCAGCAACTTGCGCTTCGACATCACGGTGTAATTGAGATTGAGCCGCGCGAACTCGTACTGCCGCGGGCGCGCCGGCACGGGACAGTTCTCGATGAGCCAGTCGTACAGCGGGCGATGGTCCTCGAACTCGAGCGTGCACACCGAATGCGTGATGCCTTCGATCGCGTCCGACAGCGGATGCGCGTAGTCGTACATCGGATAGATGCACCACTTGCCGCCGGTGCGGTGATGGTCCTCGTGGCGGATGCGATAGAGCACGGGATCGCGCATGTTGATGTTCGGCGACGCCATGTCGATGCGCGCGCGCAGCACGTGCTCGCCGTCCGCGAATTCGCCGGCGCGCATGCGGCGAAAGAGATCGAGGTTCTCTTCGATCGTGCGCGTGCGATACGGCGAGTCTTTGCCGGGCTCGGTGAGCGTGCCGCGATACGTTCGGATTTCTTCCGCGCCGAGGGAGTCGACGTAGGCGAGACTTTCCCGGATGAGATGCTCGGCCCACTCGTAGAGCTGATCGAAATAATCGGACGCGTGCAGCGCGGTGTCGCCCCACGCGAACCCGAGCCAGCGCACGTCTTCCTCGATTGCGTGCGCGTAGTGCGCCTCTTCCTTCACGGGATTCGTGTCGTCGAAGCGGAGATTGCACTGCCCGCCGTACTCGTTCGCGACGCCGAAATTCAGGCAGATCGATTTCGCGTGGCCGATGTGCAGATAGCCGTTCGGCTCCGGCGGGAAGCGCGTGATGACGCGTTTGTGCTTGCCGGTGCGGAGGTCGTCTTCGACGATCTCGCGAATGAAATCGAGCTGGCGGGTGGGGACTTCGGTGGTCATGACGCGCACCTTATACACTGCCACAACAAGAATCGATTCCCATGCTGCGCCGCATTCTGCTGATCCCGCTTCTTCTCCTCGCATGTCGGCACGAACCGCCGCGGCCGCCGGTGATTCTGATCTCGATCGACACGCTGCGCTCCGATCATCTTCCCGCGTACGGCTATCGCGCGATCGCGACACCGGCGATCGATCGGCTCGCGCGCGACGGCATCGTGTTCGAGCATGCGTACGCACATGTTCCGATGACGCTGCCGTCGCACGCGTCGATCATGACGGGACTGTTGCCGCCCGCGAACGGCGTGCGCGACAACGCCGGGTTCCGTCTCGATCCGAAAACGCCGACGATCGCGTCGATTCTTCGCGAGCACGGCTATGCGACGGCCGCGACGGTCTCGGCGTATGTGCTGCGACGCGAAACGAACATCGGGCAG
>DATKFO010000201.1:0-2099 GCA_035544355.1 Thermoanaerobaculia bacterium | reverse complement strand
GTCGGCCTACTTTCGGGTGATTTTCGGGTCAACGAAAGTACTACGGGAGCAATCCGAGCTCTTTTCCGCGCTGAATCGCCTGCACGCGCCGGTTGACGCTCAATTTTTCGAACAGCCGTGACGAATGGGTCTTCACGGTGTTCTCCGAAACGAAGATCCGCGCGCCGATCTCCCGATTGCTCAGCCCCTCGGCAATCAGTCCGAGAATCTCGTGCTCGCGCTGCGTGATGCCGAGCTCTTTCAGCTTTTCGACGTTCAGCACGAACGGCCCGTCGTCGCGCACCCGCACTTCCTTCACGACGATCACTTCCTTCTGCTTCGTCCAGCGAAGGCCGAAGTAGACGCCGACCGCAGTGAAG
Organism: Thermoanaerobaculia bacterium; assembly: GCA_035544355.1. GTDB lineage: Bacteria > Acidobacteriota > Thermoanaerobaculia > Gp7-AA8 > Gp7-AA8 > DATKFO01. Next base: position 1,740 of record DATKFO010000201.1, on the reverse strand, counting down.
ATCACGGCGACGAGGCCGCCGTAGACCTCGCCGGGATAGGCGCGGATGAAGTGCTGATACTCGATGAGCTTCAGCAGCGCGATGAGCACGCCGCCGATGAGCGCGTAGAGGAGGATCTGTTTCAAGGACGCACAGTGTAAGGCTGCGCGAGAACATCGTTGCAGGGGCGGCCTGCGGCCGCCCGAATTTCCGTCGTCGTGCATTCACGGAGAATGCAAGCAGACACATTTTGTGACTGAAGGATCGCCCGGGTAGGGCTCAGCCGGTCCGTGATCACTCCTAGATGTGAGCCATTCCGCAGGTGTGGTGCGTAGGTGGAGCTTGTCCGTTGCGTACGCGGCTTGAACTCGTCATCAGGAGTCGCGGCATCAAGCCCGCACATCTCGCGAGAGCTGCCGAGTACAGCCGACAGCATCTCCTTCGGATGCGCGAGGGCCTTTCCGAGCCGCGCACGTTGCGGTCACGCTCCTCGATTCTCACCGCACTCCGAACCCTGACCGCCAAAGAAGTCTCTGAAGCAGACGTCTTCGAACCGGCCATTCCTCGCCCGATGCTGAAGAACATCTCTCAGCTTCAATCGCGCCTTCCGGAGTTCCCGACGGCGGAGTGGCTTTCGGCGATCCGGAACGTTCGCGGAGCACTGACAGAGGCGATGGCTCGCCATCTGATCGATCAGGCACAGAAAGCTCTCGATGCCGACCCAGTTTTGGCGGAACGAATCTCCGAAGTCGCAATCCACGCCATCGCCGAACTGGCAATGACTCCGCGGCTGCTTCAGCTCTCGCTCGCTGGTCACGCCTGGAAGACGCGAGCGAATGCGCTCCGAATGCTCGGGCGCTACCTCGCCGCTCTCGAGGCGCTCGACGCATCTTCGGATCGCTTCGAAGAATCGGCGTACTGCGATAGCGAGCTCGCTCAGGTCTTCTACACGCGCGCCACCGTTCTGTTCAAGATGGAACGGTGGAGCGAAGCGGCGGCAGCCGCGGAAAAAGCCCGGGTTCTCTTCGACGCAACGAAAGACGCGAAGCGAATTCTCCAACTGCGATTCATCGAAGGCGGAATTCTCTTCGAGCGAGGCGATCTGGATCGAGCGCGAGAAGTATTTCTCCAGCTCCGAAAAGAGTTGCCTGACCGCAATCACGAAGAAATGCTCGCCCGCGTCTGGCTCAGCCTCGCGGCATGTGAGCTGCGGCGAAGGGAAGCATTCGCGGCGCGCCATTGGCTCTCGCGCGCCAAACGAGTGTTCCAAAAAAGACGATCGGCTGCCGAGCTCGCGCGTGCGCGATGGATCGGCGGCAATCTCGCCTTTCTCGAAGGAAATCGCGGTGAGGGCATCCGCGAACTGCGTGCGGCAAGCCGCGACTTTCAATCGATCGGAATGTCGGCAGACGCCGCGCTGGCTGTGCTTGATGTGATCGAAAACCTCATGGGCGACCCTGAACAAGCCAGAGAGATCGTGGATCTTGCGCGTACTGCCGCCGAAAATCTCGCGCGTGCCGGGGCGGCCGTCAGCACGCAGAGAGCGTTCACGTATCTTCGCGATGCAGCGCGGGAGAACCGCGCATCCTCAGCGCTGGTCGATGCAGTGCGCCGGCATCTCCGACGAAGCTGCACCTATCCCGACGACGCATTCACTCCACCCGACGAGGAGCGTCCGACTTGAACGGTTCCGGCACTCCCCGCCGGGTGTAGCGGCTAACCGTGCGGAATGGAAATCATGCTGGCAAGAGCGATGAGCGC
>DATKFO010000200.1:0-6727 GCA_035544355.1 Thermoanaerobaculia bacterium | reverse complement strand
ATGCGGTCGTTGCATGCGCGGATGACGAGAACGTGATGCGCGTATGTGGGTCGGGCTTAAGCCCGACCGACGCGCGAAAGCCCACAGTGATCACCTACGGCCTCGGCGAGAACGCCGAGGTTCGCGCGATCAACATCGCATTCTCCGAGCTCGGCTCGACGTTCGACGTTCCCGGCGTCGGATCGTTCTCGTTGCGCGTGCCGGGCGAGCACAATGTGCGCAACGCGCTTGCCGCAATCGCGGTCGCGCGCCGCCTCGGACTCGCGACCGATGCGATTCGCTCCGGTCTCGAGAAGTTTCTCGGCGTCGACCGCCGCTTCCAGATCCTCGGCGATTACGCCGGCGCAATCGTCGTCGACGACTACGCGCATCATCCGACGGAGATCCGCGCGACGCTCAACGCCGCGCGCCGCGGCTATCCGACGCGGCGCATCGTCGCGCTGTTCCAGCCGCATCTCTATTCGCGCACGATCGACTTCGCGAAGGAATTCGCGGAAGCGCTGAGCGTCGCCGACGTCTCGATCGTCGCGCCGATTTACGCCGCGCGCGAGCAACCGGTCGAAGGCGTGTCCGCGCGATTGATCTCCGACGCAGCGAGCGGCATCGAGTTTCTCGATCGCAGCAACATTCAAATCGTCAACGAGCTGCGCCGCCGTCTGACGGCGAACGATCTGTTCATCACGATGGGCGCGGGCGATGTGCACGAGATCGCGGAGATGCTCGTGCGGGGGGAGGCAGCATGAGCACGACGCTCGACACGACGCAGTCGCGCTTTCTCCGTCCGCAGGATCGCCCGCAGCGGAACCAGCGGCGCATTCACGTGCAGCGCTTGTTCATCATCGTGCGCAATCTGCTGCTCATCGCAGGCGTCGTGCTCGTCGGCGCGTGGGCGTATCGCCGCACGCAGTCGGACGCTCGCTTCGCTGTGAAGACGATCGAGATCGCCGGCGCCGTGCACACGCCCCGCGCGTCGATCGATGACGTCACGCAGCGCTATCGCGGCGTGAATTTCTTTCACATCGACATCGCCGGCGTGCAGCGCGACCTCGGCGGACTCCCGTGGATCCGCCGCATCGACGTCGAGAAGAAACTGCCCGACACGCTGCGCATTCGCATCGCGGAGCGGCAGCCGATCGCGCTCGTGAAAATCGGCGAGCGCCTGATGTACGTCGACGAAGACGGCGTTTCGTTCGCGGAGCTTTCGCCCGCAGTCGGCGACGACGATCTGCCGCTCGTTTCCGACGCCAGCGGCGACGAGCTCGCGCGCACCGTTGCGCTGCTGCGCGATCTGCGCGCGCGCGATCCGCAGGTGTACTCGCGCATTTCCGAAGTGCGTCCGATTGCGCCGCGCGGCTTCGCGATCTTCGATCGCGAGCTCGGCGCCGTCGTCTACGCGAACGCCGACGACGTCACCACGAAGTGGCGCGATCTGTACGCGATCGTGCGCGCGGAGAACCTCGATGCGGCGTCGATCGAGTACGCCGATCTCCGTTTTGCCGATCGCATCGTCGTCAAACCCACGAAACCGATGATGACCAGCGCGTCCGCCATCCGCACGATGCCGCCCGCGCAGATCACGAATTAGCGAGGAGACAAACCCTCATGGCAAGAACCGAAGACAAGTACATCGTCGCGCTCGACATCGGAACGTCGAAAGTGTGCGTGCTCGTTGGCGAGATCAACGATCGCGGGCAGCTCGAGATCATCGGCAAGGGAACGTCGCCGATGAAAGGCACGCGCCGCGGCAACATCATCAACCTCGATCAGGCGATCGACGCGGTCAAGAAGGCGGTCGACGAGGCCGAGGTGATGGCGGGCTTGCAGATCGAGAGCGTGTACGTCGGCATTGCCGGCGATCACATTCGCTCGGTCAACTCGAAGGGCGTCGTCTCCGTCGGCGGCAAGCACAAAGAGATCGGCCGCGACGACATCGATCGCGTGATCGAAGCGTCGAAGACGATCAACATCCCGGCGGAGCTCGAAGTGCTGCACGTGATCCCGCGCGAGTTCGTCGTCGACGGGCAGGACGGCATTCACGATCCGCTCGGCATGAACGCGGCGCGGCTCGAAGCGAACGTGCACATCGTCACCGGCGCGCGCACGCACGATCAGAACGTGCTCACGTGTGTGAACAAATCGGGCATCGCGGTGCAGGAGCTCGTGCTCGAGCAGCTCGCGGCGGCCGAGGCGGTGCTCACGCAGGACGAGCGCGAGATGGGCGTGCTGCTGATGGACATCGGCGGCGGCACGACCGACTACGCCGTGTTCCTCGAAGGCAATGTCGTGCACACGAACAACCTCCCGGTCGGCGCGGGGCACTTCACGAGCGACGTCAGCGTCGTGCTGCGCACGCCGATGGAAGACGCGGAGCGCATCAAGAAGCGCTACGGCTGCGCGCTCGGATCGCTCGTCACCGAAGACGATCCGATCGAAGTGCCGACCGTGGGCGGACGCGCGCCGAAGATTCTCTCGAAGCACGAGCTGACGAACATCCTCGAGCCGCGCGCGGCGGAGATCGCGAAGCTCGTGTATCGCGACCTCGAAAAAGTCGGACTCGAAAAAGAAATCCGCTCGGGCGTCGTGCTCGTCGGCGGCGGCGCGGAGATGGACGGCATGGTGGAGATGGTCGAGCAGGTCTTCGATCAGCAGGCGCGCAAAGGCGTGCCTCGCGGACTCGGAGGACTGGCCGACACGGTGAATGGTCCGGAGTGGGCGGCGGCCGCGGGGCTGCTGCTGTGGGGATTCCGCGATCACTCGCGCGAACGGAAACGTCCGCGCAAGGGGCTCGCGAAAGTGGCGGACTCGTTCAAGGCGTGGTTCGCATGGTCGTGAGTCCAGGAGTGCGGTGGCAGAGCCACCGCTTTGTGATCCGGATACAAAAGCGGCGGCTCTCCCGCCGCACTCCTAAATTTAACTTGAAATCAGTACGGAATTAGCTAATCTCTGGGGGACGGTTAAATGATCACATTTGACGATACGGGCGACAAGCTGGCAGTCACACTCGAAGAGGAGCAGCTTCCCGCCAGAATCAAGGTCATCGGGGTTGGTGGGGGTGGTGGGAACGCCGTCAACCGGATGATTCAGGCCGGGATTCGCGGAGTGGAGTTTCTGGTCGCGAATACGGACCTGCAGGCGATGCGCGCGTCGCTCGCGCCGAATCGAATTCAGCTCGGCGGCAAGCTGACGAAAGGCCTCGGCGCGGGAGCGAATCCCGAGATCGGCAAGCAGGCCGCGCTCGAAGACACCGATCGCATCCTCGAAGCGCTGCACGGCGCCGACATGGTGTTCATCACCACGGGCATGGGCGGCGGCACCGGGACCGGGGCCGCGCCGATCATCGCGTCGCTCGCCGCGGAACTGGGCTCGCTGACCGTCGCCGTCGTGACGAAGCCGTTTGCGTTCGAGGGCAAGCGCCGCCGCGTGCAGGCCGAGCAGGGCATCCGCGGATTGCGCGAGATGGTCGACACGCTCATCACGATTCCGAACGAGCGTCTGTTGAATTTCGTCGAGCGCGGCACGTCGCTCTCCGACGCGTTCAAGATCGCGGACGACATTCTGCGCCAGGCGGTGCAGGGCATCTCCGATCTCATCACCACGCCGGGCGAGATCAATCTCGACTTCGCGGACGTGAAGACGATCATGCATGGCATGGGCATGGCCCTGATGGGCACCGGCGTGTCGCAGGGTGAGCATCGCGCCGTCGAAGCCGCGCAGCGCGCGATCTCGTCGCCGCTGCTCGAAGAAGCATCGATCGAAGGCGCGAAGGGCGTGCTGATCAACGTCACCGGCGGCACGGACATGACGCTGTTCGAAGTGCACGAAGCCGCGTCGATCATTCAGGAAGCGGCGGACGAAGAAGCGAACATCATCTTCGGCACGGTCATCGATCCGAAGATGAAGGACGAGATCAAGGTCACGGTCATCGCGACCGGCTTCGATGCCGCGACGAAGGGACTGCTCAACACGCGCGGCGAGTCGTTGTCATCGGCCACGAACGCGCGCATGCAGCAGGAACGACAGCCGTATCGTCCGTTCGCACCGAAGGAAATCGCAGCGCAGCATGAAGAGCCGCCCGCGCCGCCGCAGATCGGCGCCGAGGGCGAGATCTACGATCCTCCGTTTTTTCGCAGAGGCTTCACGCGGCCCGACGGCTCCGGCGGCTTCGGGCCGATGGCGTCGAATGATTTCGGCAATGATCTCGATATTCCGACGGTGATTCGCAACTTGAGCGACTGACGAGACGACGAGCTTCGCCGAGGACCATCGCCTCGGCGACGGGCGCACCCCTCCAGTGCGCCGCAAATCGGTACCGGGGTGAGGGACCCGGGCCGGCTGCTCCCGGGGGCGCGGTTCTTCCGACCGCGCCCCTTTATTTTTTAGGAGTGCGGTGGCAAAGCCACCGCTTTGGGATGTGGCACAGACACTCTTGTCTGTGCGCACTCGGGAGTGCCAGAGCCAGTGTGCATCGGCTCATGCCGCGCGGGGCGCACAGACAGGAGTGTCTGTGCCACAGTTTGAGACGGTCTCCCGTATCCGGATCAGAAAGCGGTGGCTTTGCCACCGCACTCCTAAAAAAATAGCGCCGCCCCTTTCGGGGCGGCGCTTGCGGGTATCGGGACCCGTGCTGGAGCTTACTGGTTGTTGTTCTTCTCGAGCTGGTCGAGGCGCTCGTTCAGCTTGTCGATCGTCTGCTGCTGATCCTGCACGACCTTCGTCAGCGTCGCCACGATGTCCATCGGGCTCAGGTAACGATGGTCGTACTGCTGCGCCACGAGCTCCGGAACGTCCTCGGCGATGAAGCCGACGTACGGCTCCTTCTGCGGGTCGTTCTTGTACTCGTAGGTCACCGGCTTGAGCGCGGCCACCGCGGCCTTCGCTTCATCGGCCGTCAGCTCATGGATGTTCTCCTTGAACGTGCGGCTCGAGCCGTTCGTCCAAACGCCGCCGGTCGTCAGGTTCGCGCCGTTGCCGTTCGTGCCGTTCGTGCCGACCTGCAGCGGGAGCGTCGTGGTCGTGGTGCCGATGCCGACGAAACCGTTCGACGCGATGCGGAAACGCTCGCTCGAAGCTGTCGTGAATGTCAGAGCGTCGGACGCATGCAGGTACGTGATCGCGCCGTTCTGCGCGGTCGCGGCGCTGCGCACGAAGCGGATGTTCGACTGATTGCCCGCGTCGGCGGCGACGAACGCCATGTTCGTGTTGCCGTTGTTCTCGATGACGAACAGGTCGGCGCTGCCGAGAGCGGCCGACGGGAACGTCGTAACTGCGGTCGAGAGGACGTGCAGCTTCTTCTGCGGGCTGGCCGTGCCGATGCCGACGTCGCCGTCAGAGCTGATGTCGACGGAGCTCGTCGGCGCGCCCGGGCGAATGCGGAACGAGAGCTTCGAGCCGCCGGTCACGTCGCGAACGAAGAAGTTCGCTTCGTTGCCCGCGACGTCCCACGTCTGCGCGGTGAATCCGCCGGTGTTGTTCTGCTCGAGGCGCAGCGCCGGAGTGTTGCTGGTGTTGACGTGCAGGTCGAGAACCGGAGTCGACGTACGGAAGCCGACGCGGCCCGAGCTGTCGACGAAGATCGAGTTCGTCGTTGCGCCCGCGGTGACGGTGAACGGAACGCGCGAACCGGTGATGTCTTCGATCGAGAACTTGCTGGAGCCGCCGCTCGCGGAATCGTTCGCGGTCAGCTGCCAGTCGTTCGCGGGGAAGCCCGCCGAGCTCGACGTGTCGTCGAATTTGATGCGGGTGTTGTTTTCCTTGAGGCGGATCGTGTCGAAGCCGAACGACTCGTTGTTGACGCAGTCGAGGCCGACGCAAGCGCTGCCCTGCACGATGAGATCGTCAGGGATGACCTGATCGTTGACGACCTGCTGCCAGCCGGCGCCGGCGGCATTGCCCGTCTGTGGCGTCTTCGAAACGCCGACTCCGCCTTCTTTCGCGCCCGACGAAACGATCGCGCCGTTCACGACTATGAACGAGCCCGACTGCGAGAACGAGCGGTCGAGGCCTGCTTCGCGCTGAATCTTCGCGGCAGCCTGATCGTCGCCCGCATCGCGCGCGGCGCGCAACTTCGTGGACACGTCGGCCGAAACGCGCGGTGAAACGCTCAGCTCATACTGATACGTGCCGTTGCCCATCTTGCTGAGATCGGCGAGACGAATCGACGGCGCGCTTCCGGCCGCGAACTCACGGGTCCAGATCGAGCCGTCCGGTCCGCTGACGGTCAGCGTGACCTTCGCGTAGTCGACGCTCATCGAGAAGTCGACGGATGACGACGAGCCACCGACAGCTGCGACCTCACGGCCCGCAGCGAAAGCGGTCATCGAGACGAACGTGAAAATGAGAACGAATACCACCCAGGGGCGTGTGTTGCGCATCTCTTTCCTCCTGAATGAAAAAGGGATGAAAACGACTTCCGAGACCTCACGGGAACTTAAGGTTGCCTTGTGTAGGAAGAAGATAGTGTCTGATGAGCCAATCTGTCACGTGATATCGGTCACTTTTTACAGTCCTTACATCCATTCGGGCGGCGGTGGCAGCTCTATTTTTGGAAGGTAGACGACGATAACTCTAGGATTACGATGGAGTTCGCGATGTTTGCCGCCGCACGCCGCGCCTTTCGTAGGCGTTTCCCGCGATTGACCGATCCGTGGCTCGATCCACCGCCGGTGGAGCAGCCGCGCGATTCCGCGTTTGCCGCGGCGTATGCCGATGCGCTGACATCGGACGAGCG
>DATKFO010000199.1:0-8376 GCA_035544355.1 Thermoanaerobaculia bacterium | reverse complement strand
ATGATCGAGCGGATGCCTTGATGGATGAAGAAGCCGACGACGGCGAGCAGCCCTGTGAGACTGGCCGATGAGGCCAGCAGCGACAAGACCGGATTCTTCGGCGGGGCGGGCCGTTCGTCATCGCTCATGATGGAATGCCGTCATTGTAGCGTCTGGCACGTGCGCGACACACATCGCGCGAGCGCCGTATGATTCGCACCATGCTCCGGTCATCCCTCGTTACCCTCGCGTTTCTCTTTCTTCCCACGCTCGCCTCCGCCCAGAACCTCACCATCGACCTCACGCCCGGCCCTTCGGACGAAGCCGCCGGCACGCAGGTCGTGCGCAGCACGATCCAGAATCCGAAGCCGACCGCCGTCTCGCTCGTCGCGTTCGAGATCTACTCGCATCCCGCGCGCGTCGTCACCGTCAGCGGCAACGGGTGGGAGTGCTGGGACGCCGAGCCAGGTCACCAGATCTGCCATCTCGCCACGCCGATCGACCCCGGCGCGACCAACACCGCCGATTTCACATTGCAGCTGCCATTGAAAGCGGGACGCACGCGCGTCACCGCGGTCACGCGATGGAACGAACCGGTTGCGGTCTTCGACACACTCGATCTCGTGATGTATCGCCGCTTCGTCGTCACGCAGAACGGCGACGACGGCAAAGGCTCGTTGCGCGACGCGATTCAGTCGCTCAACGTCGAGAATGCGTGTCGCACCGAGCCATGCCGCATCGACTTCGCGATCGATGGCGACATCAATGTGCTCTCACCGCTGCCGCCCGTCACCGCCGTCGATCTGCTGATCGATGGTGAATCGAAGATCGATATCCGCGGCGACGCGCTCACGGCCGGCGAGGGATTGCAGATCGATTCGCCGTCCGTGACGATTCGCGGTCTCAGCGTGAGCCGCTTTCCCTTCAGCGGCATCGCGATCCATCCGCCGTCGCCCGTGTTCGGCAACACGCATTTCGTGTTCGAGCACAACCGCCTCATCGAGAACGGACATCGCGGCCTCGTCATCCTGCCCGGATTCGCGTACGGCTCGATCGATTCCAACGACTTCGAGCGCAACGGACGCAGCGGATTGTTCGTCGCCGGCAAACAGTCGCCCGGCTTCCTGCTCGCGCCCGCGGTCACCGTGACGAACAATCGCGTCATCGACAACGGCGCGAGCGGAATGGTGTTCGGTCCGGTGAGCGACGGCGCGCTCGTCTCCAACAACGTCATCTCCGGCAATCGCGACTTCGGCGTCGCGATCGGAACCAACGTGCGCAACATGCGCGTCGAATCGAACGTGATCACCGACAACGGAATCTCCGCGATCGACATCGGCCTCGACGGCGCGACGCGCGTCACCACAATCCGCTCTGCGAAGTTCGACGCGGAAACGGGACGCACGACGATCAGCGGCACCGGCCCGGCGATTTCGTACGGCACATACACGCAAGTGCTCTACGCGTCCGATGCGCCGGGCGACGTGCAGGAGCTCGCCGGCAGCGTCGTCGCCGTGCCGAACACCGGCGAGTTCACCGCCGTCCTCGAGCGCGATCTGCGCGGCAAATACATCTCCGCGATCACGATGCGCACGATCAACGCGGACGGCTCGCTGATCTACGACACGTCGGAGCTGAGCAACGCGATCCGCGTTCAGTGACGTTGCCTGGACGGCGGACTTATAGTCCGCCGCCTGTTGCGATCGGTGATCAGTGATCGGTGATCAACGAGGAGCATCGCCTCGATCACTGATCACCGATCACCGACAACAAATCGGCGGGCTATAAGCCCGCCGTCCGTGCTTTGAAGAACGCTTCCAATCGATCCGCGACGTTCTCCGCGCGCCACTGTTCGGCAACTGCTCTGCCGCGCGCGCGGAGACGTTCGCGGAGCGCTTCGTCGCTGAGCAGCTCGATCAATTTCTCTCCGAGCTCGACCGCGTTCTGCTCCGGCGCGAACAGCGCGTAGTCGCGCGCTTCATCGAACGACAGGTACGAAGGAATGGAAGTCAGCACGCAAGGAATCCCCGAAGCCAAAGCCTCGGCCGCCGGCAATCCGAACCCTTCTTCCCGATGATTCGGCGCGACGAGCACGTCGCACGAATGCATCAGCCGCGTCATCTCGCTCGTCGTCAGCGCGACGAGAAACTCCTGCACCGATTCGAGCGGCTCCTCGCGCGACGGCGCCCACGGCGACACGCGCACGAGATCGAACTTCTGATGGAACCAGCGCGCGTGGAGCGCGGCGCCGTATCCTTCCTGAATGCCCTTCAGGTCCGCCTGCGCCTGGCCGGAGATCAGCACGCGCAGCGGCTCGTTCTCGCGCGGCGTCACCGCGCGATAGAACTCGTCTTCGACGATCTGCCCGATGTACGTGACGTCGTCGGTGAACTGCTTGCAGATCGGGATGAGCGATCTCGAAACGACGAGCTTCGCGATCGGCAGCTTGTACGCCGCGTCGATCTGCGAGCGGATCGGCTGATACGCGGAGAACGCGCCTTCGTATCCCTGACAGAGATGCACCGCGCGCTCGCCGGCGATCTGATACGCCGGCAGCACCGTGAGCCAGAACGTGCCGACGACGAAGTCGTCGCCGCTCGCGTCGTAGTCGAGAAAGTTGTCGACGTAAACCCACTCCGCGCGCGAGCTGCGCCACGTCAGCGGCAAGCCCTTTGTCACGAGCTTCACGCGATGCCCGCGCGCGATCAGCGCATCCGCATGCGCGAGCTGCACGCGCACGCCGCCGGATTGGGCGGTGTCTTCCACCAAGTAGGAGATCGTCAGTTGCATAGTTGCAGAGTTGCAGAGGGAGCCCCTATGCAGGGAACCTCTCTGCAACTCTGCCACTCTGCAACTATGCAACTCTGTTCACCGCGATCACGTAATACCCCGACGGCGCAAGATCTTCCTCCGAGAATGGGATGCCCGCGGTGCGCAGTCGCGTGAGCAGATCTTCGCGCGCGGGCGTCACCGCCGAATCCTGCGGCGTGATGCGCTCGACGCTCCAGCCTGCGATCGTGAGCATCTCTTCGATCGTGCGCTTCGTGAAGAAGCGCAGATGGCCGACGCAGGTGAGGCCCATGTAGACGTAGTCGAAGCGGCCGTGCAGCAGGTCGCCGACGATCGAGGCGTTCGAGAGATTCGGCAGCGAGAGCAGCAGATGTCCGCCCGGTTTCGCGAGATGGCGCAGCTCGCTGAGAAACGACCACGGCTCGTCGAGGTGCTCGACGATGTCGCCGCCGATGATCCAGTCGAATTTTTCGTTGAGGATCGACACGATCTCGCGCACGTCGCCGCGATAGACGGCGTCGATTCTTTTCTGCGCGATCGCGGCCGCATGCGGATCGAGCTCGATGCCGACGACACGGCACGGCTGCCGCTGCTTGAGCGCTTCGCCGAGTGGCGCTTCGCCGCAGCCGAACTCGAGCACGGAGCGTGCGTCGGTGCCGACGATGTTCAACAGATCGTGGCGAATCTGTCCGCGCAGCGAGCTCCAGCGATGGACGTAGTCGGTCGCCGAGATCGCGACGTCGCGTCCTTCGAGCACTGCGTGCAGCGGCTTGTCGGAATCGTCGAGCAGCGTGATCGGGCAGAGATACGCGGCGGGATCGGAACCGTCCCACTGGATCGTTTCGATCGACGCTGGCTGCGCTTCGAGCTGGCCCGTCGTCTCCTGAAATTCGCGGAGCGTGAGGTACGGCGCAAACGGCGGACGGAACTGTTTCGGCTGCTGCGTCGTGTTCGCGACGGGCACGACTGCGGATGCGTTCGTGCTCGCGAGCGCTTCGCGCAGACGCACGGCGAGCCGCGACGACGGCAGCAGCAGCGGATCGGTAATGACGAGCACGTGATCGTCGTCGATGTCGTCGGCCGCGCTCGACGCGGATTGACCCACATCGTAGAAATACAGGCCCTCGACCTCGTCCGCCGCGCGAAGGAGCATCTGCGTTTGCCAGCTCGCGTACCGCTCTTCGATCGCCGGATGGTCGTAACGCGGGTAGAGAACGGCGATCGCCATGGCGGCGGTGTGTTTCGCACGCGAGGGCGGGGAAGTCAAGACTCGATCGCGGCGTTGGACAGCGCGCGAAGCCGCTCCGTATAGTTTCGAACATCCCATGCCGACCGTCGCCACACGCTACAAACTGAATCCGTACCTGCACGTCGATGCCGCGCGCGTGTACAACCCGCTCACCGATCGTGCACTCGATGCCGGTGACGCTGAGTACGCGCACTTTCGAGAATTCGAGTCGGGCGGCGATCCTCACGACTCACTCGAACGCGACGGCTGGATCGTGCCTGCCGACGCAGACCTGTCGCGCGCGTATCGCCTGAAGATCGTATCGCTCGAAACGACGATCGCGTGCAATCAGAAGTGCTACTTCTGCCCCGTCTCGATCGCGCCGCGCGCCGATTACTCGATGCCCGACGCGATGTTCGAGCGGATCGTCAACGAGTTGACGAACTGGCGCGACACGATCGAGAGCGTGTTCCTGCAGAGCTACAACGAGCCGACGCTCGACCGCCGCTTCGTCGATCAGTGCAAGACGATCATCGCCGCGGGGATGCCGGTGGCGGTGCTCAGCAACGGCTCGGGACTCACGCCGCAGAAAGCCGACGCGCTCATCGAAGCCGGCGGTCTGCGCTATCTCTGCATCAATCTCTCGACGCTCGATCGCGAGCGCTACACCGCCACGCGCGGCGCCGATCATCTGCCGGTCGTGCTGCGCCATCTCGACTACATCAAAGACAAGCCGCTCGCCACCCAAATGAACATCGTGGTCCTCGGCACCGGCGACGACGCACATCGCGCCGATTTCGACGCGATCTCCGAGCGCTTCGCCGGCACGCGCTTCACCATCGAGCAGCACACGGTGATGGATCGCGCCGGCTGGCTCGAAGTCGGACTCTCCACAATCAAGAAGCAGCGCCTCGGCGGCTGCGACAACGTCGGCTCGCGCCCGATCCAACACCTGCACATCACGCCGCACGGCAAATGCGTGCTCTGCTGCGAGGACTACGACGAGAACTACGTCGTCGGCGACCTGACGCAGAACACGATCGCCGAGGTGCTCGAGGGGCCGGAGCTGGCGAAGATGCGGCGTTGGATCTACGGCGTCGAAGAAGCGCCGGACGATTTCATGTGCCGCTCCTGCATCTTTGCGCGAACCGCGGAGCGGTGAGGCGGCATGTGGCGCAGACACTCTTGTCTGTGCTGGTTTCTCGCGACGAAGGGCACAGACAGGAGTGTCTGTGCCACATCAAGTCCGCAGATCCAGAAACCGATACCCGTACGTTCCCTCGCGATACAGCCCGCGATAGCGTGCGCCGCTCGCGATCAGGTCGTCGACCTGCTCGTTCGTGATGCCGAGGTCGGCGATGAGGGCTTCGCGGTAGCGGGGGAGGCGGGCGATGAAGTAGTCGATCGTCGGCGCCGCTTTTTCGGAGAGGTCGATTTCTTCGACGACTTCGAATCCATGCGCGGACGCAGCGGCGAGAAATCGTTCGCGTGAGTGCAGCGCGCCCTCGAAGTCGACGGGGCGCAGTGCGAACTCGTCGAGCACGATCACGCGCAGCGCGAGCTCGCGGGCGCGCTCGAACAGGCGATTCGCTTCGATGTACTGCGACGATTCCTGGAACAGCAGCACGTCGTACGTGCGATTTGCTGCGAATGTCTCGAGCGGCGCGCAATGCACGCGCAGCGCGTCGCCGTACTCGGCGCGCACCATCGCGATCTGCTTTTCGTCGGGCGTGATGCCTTCCGCGTCGTAGCCGCCGCGCGTGAGGCGAGCGAGCGTGGTGCCGAGGCCGATGCCGGCTTCGAGGATCGATGCGGGTGGGGCGGGGAGGCGCGAGAAGAGCAGCTCCGTCGAATGCTCCTGCGCGGCGCCGATCGATTCGTCGCTCGACTCGAACAGCGCGTAATGCAGATAGGCCACGTCGCCCTCCTCGTGCGTGAGGATGTGCATGAACACATTCAGCGGGTAGTAGAAATCGCGGTAGGCGATCATCGCGCGCGGCATTCTACGTATCATTTGCGCGCTTGAAGCGCTCGCGTGACGTCCTCGCCTGCATCCTCCTCGTGCTCGCCGTCGCGCTGCTGTATCGCAAAGTCACGCGGCTCTGGTGGACGTACGACGACGCGAACATGCTGCACACCGCGCTCGAGCATTCGACGGGCGAGTACTTTCATTCCGCCGCGGTCTGGCCGCAGAAGCTCTTCACGCCGCTCGTGATGGTCTGGTACGAGGCGATGATCGCGCTGTTCGGACTCGCGCCTGCGACGTGGTATGTGCCGCATCTCGTCTTCTTTGCGCTGTCGGCGATCGCGTTCTATTTCGCGCTGCGGCTCTACATCGAGCCCACGCCTGCGTGCGTTGGCGCGCTGCTCTACGTCGCGGCGGTGCCGGTGTGCAGCCTGATCACCGAGCTCTCCGGCATTCACTACTTTCAGGCGGTGCTCCTCGGATCGCTGACGACGATCGCGTACGTGCACGCGCTGCGCGCGAATCGCATCGCGTGGTCCGTCGTGTCGGCGCTGCTCTATCTAGTCGCGATGCTCGCGAAAGAAATCGCGATTCCGCTGATCGCTGTGCTGCTTCTGCTTCCCGATCGCGATCTCCGCGCGCGCATCCGCTTCGCGATCCCGCACGCGCTCGCCGTCGCAATCTACTTCGCCTGGCGCTACGCAATCCTCGGCGTCCTCCTCGGCGGCTACGGCTGGGCCGTCGAAGATCGCCTCGCTCTCGCCGTAGCTCTGCCGAAGAAAATCGTGCTCGCACTCGCCGGCGCGAACGTGACGCTCGGCATCATCGCCCTCGCCGTGATCGCGATCGGCGTCGCACTCGGCATGCGCAGTCGCCGCGCAGTCGCGCTGATCGTCGTCGCGATTGCTGTCGCGATCCTGCCCGCACTTCCGGTCTCGAAAGAAATGCAGCGCCGCTACGCATTCGCGACTGCGGTCACGTTGTGCGCAGCATTTGCCGTCGGCGCGAAACGCAAGACCGCGCTGCTCGTGATCACTCCAATCCTCGCGATCGCCGCGAATCGCCAGGAATGGGCGCACGAATTCGGACGCACCCAGCGCATGGCGGACGAAGCGCGCTTCTTCTACGACCTGCGCGACGGACTCATTCGCCAGCCGATCGTGCCGCCCGCCGCGATGGGCGAGCTGCAATGGCTGAAAACGCAGATCGGGCATCGCTCGCCGAACGCGTCGTGGTTCTACGACGACATCGTGCTCTGCGAATCCGGCATCGCGGGCAAGCGCGTGTACGGCTATCAACCCGGCGAGCGCATGCTCGTCGAGCTCACGTCCGATCTCGCCGCGATCCAGCGCCGCTCGTGCGGATCGATTCGCGCGAACGCGCCGCTGCGCCTCGAGTTTCATCATCGCCACGACGCGCTGTTCTGGACGTTCGGCCCCTACACGGAAGGCCGGTGGCGAGTCCTGATGTCGAACGCGCTCCTCGGATACGACGTGCCGCGCATCGACGGCTACAGCCTCCCCGGTATGCAGGGCATCACACTTCGCGTACGCTACGAATCGCCGGCGGGATGGGTGACGTATTCGCCCGAGATCCCACTCGATTTCGTCCGCCGCCCCGATCAGACATGGCAACGGTGAAGCTTCGTCACGACCCGCATCCGCTGCGCGCCGCATACCAGTCGGCGTCTCCGTTTCCGCACATCGCGCTCGACGATTTGTTCGACGACGCCGATCTCGACGCAGTGCTCGATGCGTTCCCCGCGCCCGATGCGATGCGGTGGATGTCGTTCGACAACGCGCAGGAAAAGAAGCTCGGCTACTTTCACGAGACGAGCAACATCGCGCCGGTGATCCGCGCATTTCTCGACGCGATGAACGGCTTCGAGCTGCTGCTGTGGCTCGAGGCGTTGACAGGCATCGATGGATTGATCCCGGACCCGTACTTCGGCGGAGGCGGACTCCATCAGATCGAGCCGGGCGGGTTTCTGAAAGTCCACGCGGATTTCAATGTGCATCCGAAGCTGAAGCTCGATCGGCGCCTGAACATGCTCATCTATCTCAACAAGGATTGGCGCGATGAATGGGGCGGCCATCTCGAGCTGTGGGATGCGGCGTCGTGCCGCAGGAAAATTCTCCCCGCGTTCAACCGGACCGTGGTGTTCTCGACGACGGACTCGTCGTTTCACGGCCATCCTCATCCATTGACCGCCCCGCAGGGAAAAACGCGCAAGTCGGTGTCGCTCTACTACTACACGGCAGGGCGGCCTGAAGCAGAGCGCTCCGCCCCGCATGACACGATTTTCATCTGATTTGGAGTGCGCGCGGCCATGCCGCCGCTTTGGGTACCGTGTTCGGAACCTGGACGGCGGACTTATAGTCCGCCGACTTTTGAAACCGGCGGACTATAAGTC